>JAYRHO010000096.1:0-2417 GCA_041907245.1 Saccharospirillaceae bacterium | reverse complement strand
GACCCAGCGTGGTATCGCGGTTGAGGCGGGCAAAGGCCGTCATGCTGTGTGTCATGGTGTTCCTTAGGTGTAAGCAAATAAGGCTGTAGTGTAAAGGCTTAGGCCGCCAGACCAAAGCAATAGCGCTGAATCTGTTTGGCAAAGCCGTTATACTGGCCGCCATTTTTTGCAGAGGAAAACCCGAATGAGACCCAGCAATCGTGCCTTAAACCAATTGCGTGATGTGCGCATTACCCGTCATTACACCAAGCATGCCGAGGGTTCGGTGCTGGTGGAGTTTGGCGATACCAAGGTAATTTGCACTGCTTCCATCGAAAACTCGGTGCCGCCATTTTTGCGTGGCAAAGGGCAGGGTTGGATTACGGCGGAGTACGGCATGTTGCCGCGTTCGACGGGCAGTCGTATGCAGCGCGAAGCCGCCAAAGGCAAGCAGCAAGGGCGCACCGTAGAAATTTCACGTTTGATAGGCCGTAGCCTGCGCGCCGCCGTGGATTTGGAGGCCTTGGGCGAAAACACCATCACCATCGACTGCGATGTGATTCAGGCTGACGGGGGTACGCGTACGGCGTCCATCACGGGCGCGTGCGTGGCGCTGGCGGATGCCTTGGCTTGGTTGAAAGATAATCAAAAACTCAAAGGCGAGCCGCTGAAGCAAATGATCAGTGCGGTGTCTGTGGGTATTTATGAAGGAAAGGCGGTGCTGGATTTGGATTACGCCGAAGACTCCAGCGCCGAAACCGACCTTAACGTGGTGATGACCGAGCACGGTGGCTTTGTCGAAATTCAGGGTACGGCCGAGGGTGAAGCATTCAGTGCCGAGGAGCTTAGCGCCATGCTGGCACTGGCCAAAGAAGGCAACGCCGCTTTAGCACAGGTGCAGAAAGCGGCGCTGGCCTAATGCGGTCGTTTTAACGTGCGTAACAACCGCATTTTTTAGGAGGGGGGCTAAACCAAGCCCATCTCCGTCAGCAGGGCGTCGTAACCCACCTTGTAATTGGGGTACTTAAACTGATAGCCCAGCGCGTGCAGGCGCTTATTGCTGCAACGGCGATTGGCGCGGCGCGTGGCTTCGGGCAAGTCGTAGTTGGGTTTGACGTCGCCGATGCGGTCTTTCATCCATTCCAAAATATCAAAAAGCGGTACGGGCTCGTCGTCGGTGGCCAGATAAATGCTGTCCAGCGGCTCGTTCTTTAGCGCTTTGTTGACTAAAAACTTCAGCACGCCGACGCAGTCGTCGCGGTGGATGCGGTTGGTCCAAACGGGTGGCTCGGGATCGCAGTAGCCACCTTCTTGCGCCTGATTGATCATGCGGGTGCGGTCTGGGCCGTAAATGCCCGTAAAGCGCACCACTGTGCCAGGCACATTGCTGGACAAAAGCGCGTTTTCGGCGGCGAGCAGCTCTTTGCCGCCAAAGCTGGTGGGCTCGGTGGGCGAGGTCTCATCCACCCAAGAGCCGTCCATTTGGTGGTAGACGCTGGAGCTGGAAACAAAAATCGCGCGCTTGAGATTGCTGCCTTTTAGGGCTTTGAGTATGTGTTTGATGCCACGGTAGTAATAGGCGTGGTAGCTGTCTTTGGTGAATACGGGCGAGGCCACGCAGTACACTAGAATGTCGAGGTTTTGGGGTAGGTCTTGCAGGGTATCGAAATCGGCCACATCGGCTTGAATTTTATGCACGCCTTTGCCTACGGATTTTTCTGAACGGCGAATGCCCCAAACTTCGTTCCCTGCTTGGGCGAGTTCTTCTGCAAGCATGCCGCCTATGTTGCCTGCGCCGACTACTAAAATACGCGCCATAGTGTTCTCCTTGTACTGCATTTTTTTGTTTTAATTCGGTTGAGGTTTTTGATAGTTCAAATAAATTGAATTTGCTTCTACCATACAGTCTTACTATTCGCTCGGCCACCTCAGGAGCCAGCTATGACCCTAACCGAACTTAAGTATATTGTCACCTTGGCGCAAGAGCGACATTTTGGCCGCGCCGCCGACAAGTGTTACGTCAGCCAGCCTACCCTGAGCGTGGCCATCAAAAAGTTGGAAAGCGAGCTGGACGTGGTGATCTTTGAGCGCAGCAAAAGCTCGGTGACGGTGACGCCTTTGGGCGAGCAAATCGTGGCGCAGGCGCAGCGCGTATTGGAAGAGGCGCGCGCCATCAAAGACATTGCCAGCTTTGGCAAAGATCAGCTCGCCAGCCCGCTAAAAATCGGTGCGATTTTTACCATCGGCCCTTATTTATTTCCGCATTTGGTGCCGCAAATTCACCAGCAAGCCGCGCGTATGCCTTTGTATTTAGAGGAAAACTACACGGGCGTGCTGCGTCGTCAGCTGCGCGAAGGCGAGCTGGACGCCATCATCGTGGCACTGCCTTTTACCGAGCCTGACGTGCTAACTCGGCCGCTTTATGATGAGAACTTTGT
>JAYRHO010000095.1:0-8312 GCA_041907245.1 Saccharospirillaceae bacterium | reverse complement strand
GCAGTGCGCGCACCGCCAAGGCGGTGCTGGTGGCGCCGTCTACGTCAAAATCGCCCACCACCAACAGTTTTTTACCGTCGCGCACCACAGGCACAAGCACATCCACGGCTTGCTCTATGCCCTTTAACCCTTGCCAAGGTAAAAGGCGCGCCAGCACCAGCTCCAGCTCTGCGGTCGTGGTTACGCCGCGCGCAGCATAAATCCGCGACAGCACAGGATGCACAGGCAAAAACACATCGGTGGGAACGGGGCGCTCTAAGATAAAAGTCATAGCAAAATACGCAGAGAAACGAGGCGGCTATGGTATCACAACTCCTCATCACGCAGCCGCCAGAACACAGGGAAGCGCGGTAGGCCGCTGCTGGTATAGCCTTGGTATTTGTAAGTAATGATGCTGCCAATGGGCGGAGGGCTGCGGCGCGCTTTATCGCTAAAGCCTGTGCCTATGCGAACTTCTCGGCCATTTTCCAAACGCACCAACAGCGCCCCAAGCTGCCCTTGGTATTTGCCCTTACCCTGTAAGTGCGCCAATACTTTGGCCTCGGCGTCCTGCCAAGGTTTAAGTTTAAGTAAGTCATCGCTGCGCCCTGCGCGGTAAGGTGCGGCCAGCCTGCGCAGCATCAACCCCTCGGCGCCTGCGGCAACGACGCGCTCCAGCTCCTGTTGCAGCTGCGCCGCCGATGAAAACTGCAGCTGCGCCGCAACTTGAATTTGGGCGTCCTTGGGTAAGCGCTTAAGCCTCGCCAAACGCACCGAAAAATCCCCCTCGGTACTGGGCGCATCAAAGAGCATCAGCCGCACTTCTTGCCATTCTTTGGCATAACGCTCATCGGTCGGAGAAAGTTTGAGCAAGGCTTGCGCTCGGGAAAAGCGTTGCCGCCCAAACCACAACTCGCCTTCGACGGCAAAATCGGGCAGTCGTTTTTTAAACGCCACAGGGGCATGAATAATATGCCCTTGGCGGCTCCACAACTGCTGCCCATCCCAGTAGGCGCGCACGCCGTCGTACTTTTCACTGACGCTGTACTCGGCCACGCGCACCTTCTGTTGATACAGGTTGGCCAGCGTCAACTCGGGCGCGGCCTGCACCACTTGGCTCCACAGCCACAGCCAGAACACACCACTTTTAAGCCACATAGCTACCTCCTGTAGTCAAGCTAGGCGCGCTAGATTACACTCCTGCGCTTTTCCTCCTATCAGGCAGAGTTCGTAATGAAAGAAAATCGTTTAAGCCGTTTGGTTTCCACCCTCAATAAACTGCCCGCAGGTCTGCGTGTTTGGGCGCTGTCCACCGTCATTGGCCGTATTGTGCGCTTTGCAGGCACCGCCAGCTGCCGCGTTGAAAAGCTCAGCGCCAACGAGTGCATCATCGTGCTGCGCAACAAAAAGAAAGTGCAAAACCACATAGGTAGCGTACACGCTGCCGCTATGGCACTGATGGCCGAATCCGCTACGGGCTTTATCACTGGCCTAAGCGTGCCCGACAGTCGTATTTTGGTGATTCGCAACCTGGAGCTGGAATACATTCGCCGCGCCACGGGCGATATGAAAGCCGTCGCCAGCTTTAGCAATGAGCAAGTCGCTTTTATTCAAAACACCGAAAAAGGCGAAATCCAAGTGCCTGTCGTCATCACCGACAGCACCGGCGCAGAAACCGTTAAAGCGCGTATGGTTTGGGCCTGGACACCGAAGAAGAAGTAAGCCTATTCGACACTGCGCCAAGCCCCCAGCGCTAGGCGCAGCGCTCACCCCACCGCTTTTGACCCTTGCACTCAGAATCCCTATAATCGCGCCCTTTCATCCATTCCCTTTCCGCAGGATAAGCCCGTGATTTCTACCGCTAACGTCACCATGCAATTTGGTGCCAAGCCCCTTTTTGAAAACATTTCCGTTAAATTTGGTGATGGCAACCGCTATGGCCTGATTGGTGCCAACGGCTGCGGTAAGTCCACCTTTATGAAAATTCTCGACGGCAGCCTCGAGCCCAGCGCAGGCAACGTCAGCGTGACCCCAGGCGAGCGCTTGGGCAAACTGCATCAAGACCAGTTCGCCTTTGAAGAATTTACCGTGCTCGACACGGTGATGATGGGCAACAAGGAACTCTGGGCCATCAAGCAAGAAAAAGACGCCATCTACGCCAACCCAGAAGCCACCGAGGCCGACTACATGCGCGCCGCCGAGCTTGAAGGCGAGTTCGCCGAGCTCGACGGCTACACCGCCGACTCGCGCGCAGGCGAGCTGCTGCTTGGCGCGGGCATTGGCATTGAATATCACAACGGCCCGATGAGCGAAGTCGCCCCTGGCTGGAAACTTAGGGTGCTCTTGGCGCAGGCACTGTTTTCTGCACCCGATATTTTGCTTTTGGACGAGCCCACCAACAACTTGGACATCAACACCATTCGTTGGCTGGAAAACATCATCAACAACATGAAATGCACCGTCGTTATCATTTCGCACGACCGTCACTTCTTGAACTCGGTCTGTACGCACATGGCCGACATCGACTACGGCGACATTAAAATTTACCCAGGCAACTACGACGACTTTATGATTGCCTCAACGCAAGCGCGTGAGCGCCTGCAAGCCGATAACGCCAAGAAAAAGGCGCAAATTGCCGAGCTGCAACAGTTTGTGTCGCGTTTTAGTGCCAACGCCTCGAAGTCGAAACAGGCCACCAGCCGCGCCCGTCAAATTGATAAAATCAAAATTGAAGACATTAAGCCTTCTAGCCGTCAGAACCCTTTTATCCGCTTTACGCAGGAGAAAAAACTGCATCGCTTAGCCTTGGAAGTGACGGGTTTGGCACACAGCTACGAAGGCGACAACTGGCTGTTTAAAAACACCAACCTCTTAATTGAAGCGGGCGAAAAAATCGCCGTAATCGGTGCCAACGGCGCAGGTAAAACCACCTTCTTAAAATGCTTGGTCGGTGCGGTAACGCCCAGCAAAGGCCAGATCAAATGGGCTGAAAATGCCAACGTCGGCTACTACGCTCAGGATCACGAGTACGAATTTGACAACGGCGGCACACTCTTTGAGTGGATGGAACGCTGGAAAAACCTCGAACACGACGATCAGATCGTGCGCGCCACCTTAGGACGCCTGCTCTTTAGCACCGACGAAACCAAAAAATCGGTCAAAGTGTGCTCGGGCGGAGAAAAAGGCCGTCTGCTTTTTGGCAAGCTGATGATGGGCAATCACAACGTGCTGATCATGGACGAGCCGACCAACCACATGGACATGGAATCCATCGAGTCTTTGAACTTGGCGCTGGAAATGTATGAAGGCACCTTGGTTTTCGTATCCCACGACCGTGAGTTTGTCTCCTCGTTGGCGACGCGCATCATTGAGATTCGCGACCATGAGATAGTGGACTTCCACGGCACCTACGACGAATACCTACAGGCTCAGGGCGTGCAATGAGCTAGGTCACACCCGTGCATTAAAAAAGTGCTATATTCAGTGCCCTTGCTTGCAGTAACGAATAAAGACAGGAGACACCATGCGCCGCATCACTCGTGAAGACTATCCCGTTGATACCTTGCAACGGATTGTGGGTGGCGTCACCTTCTTTAAAGAGCTGATTCAGCATCACCCCGAACAGTTTGAGCTGCTGATGAGCGTGGCCAGCTTCGTTACCGCCGATGAAAATGAAGTCATACTGCACAAAGGCGACGACGCCAATGTGCTGTATTTTCTGCTTAAAGGCTCGCTGGCCGTTCTTGCCGAAGGCGACAACAGCAAGGTCTTAAACGAAATTCACGCAGGCGAAATGTTTGGCGTGATGGCCATGGTGCTGAGCAACAAACGCTCGGCGTCCTTGAAAGTTCACAGCCGCACCGCGTTACTTGCTGGCATCGACTTCCAGTACTTTAACGATCTGAACGACTATTCGTTATTCAGTTTGGATACCAAAATCCATTTCTTTCGCACCGTGAACAACCACATTCGCTGGCACTTAGAGCAAAAGAAAATCGGTAGCCCCAACCACCCTCTGGTTACCAAATTACGCACCCTGCCCATCTACAGCAAAAGCAAAAACACCCAAGAAGAACTGGTCTTTTTGCACAACCAAGCACAGCTGCAAGCGCAGCTTTTGTGCGAATGGAATGCCACGCCTAACTACTCATAAAGAGGGTGGCAAATACGCCAACTCCTGCTTTTTTCTGACAAAACACAGGCATAGAATACGCGCCACCTTAACTTTGCCATGGCGGATATAACATGCCGGATTTTCTACCCTACCTTTTAGTGCTTCTTGCGATACTGGGATTGCTCTCCGTTATCTTTGAAGAAGTCACTCACATTAACAAAGCCCAATCTGTGCTGTTCTTTGGCACCATTTCTTGGGTTCTACTTTTTATTTTCTCGCCCGATAAAGAATTTCACGACAAAGTGCTGGAAGGCTTAGAACACAATATCAGTGAAATCGCCACGCTCTGGCTGTTCCTTGTGGCCACCATGACCTTTGTGGTCTATCTGAACAAAAAAGGCTTGGTTACCAACGTCACCTATCGCCTGCTACCCAAACACATCAGCGAGCGCAGCTTGTTGGTGCTGACAGGTATTTTCTGCTTCGTGTTCTCATCCGTAGTAGACAACATCACTGCCACCTTAGTCGTGACGGCCTTGATTCTGTCTTTGGGCATGAGTACCGCAAAAATGCTGCGCTTTGCTGCCGTAACTGTGTTTGGCATCAACTCAGGCGGCGTGGCGATGATCACAGGCGACGTTACCACCTTAATGATTTTCTTAGCGGGTAAAGTCACCATTGTGGACTTGCTGATTTTGGCTGTTCCTGCTTTGGCCGCCGTACTATTACTGGCCTTTATGTTGGCGCGTCCCCTCAATGGCCAGCTTGTTATCGAACGCAAAAGCACTCCGTTTGAAAAAGTGGATGTCATGATCGCTCTGACCTTCTTGAGCACCATTGCCTTGACCCTAGTAGGCAATATGTTCTTTAGCATTCCTCCTGTGCTGACCTTCCTAACCGGTTTATCCATCATGTTCTTGATTGCTAAAGCCCTGGGCGAAGATACCGAACACGAACCCATCCTAAGCTATGTACGCCAAATTGAGTTTGATACCTTGCTGTTCTTCTTGGGTATTTTGCTGATTGTTGGCTCGTTAAAAGAAATCAACGCCCTAAGCACCTTCTCGGCGCTGTACAACCACATGCCTGCTTGGGCAGCCAACTACCTCTTTGGCTTGCTGTCTGCCTTTATCGATAACGTACCTCTGACTGCGGCCTTGCTAAAAGCCAACATCGATATGAGTGTACAAGAGTGGATGGGTCTAACTTACGCAGTAGGCGTGGGTGGCTCGTTGCTGATCATCGGCTCGGCCGCAGGTATTGTGGCTATGAGCAAAATCAAAGGCCTGACCTTCGCCAGCTACGGCCGCTTTGTGATCTGGCTGCTGATTGCTTATACCGCAGGCTATGCCGCTGTGTTGGGCTTTGCCAATCTCTTGCTCTAACAAAAAAGCCGCCTACGGGCGGCTTTTTTTTGGGCTTGTTTACAGCCGAATTTTTAGCTCGACTTCTGCACCCAAGATGGTGTCCTCAAGCGGCTTAACTTTAGCCGCTTCTGAGTCATCAAAATGAATCTTGCCAGAGACGTCCGTGCGTGACAGCTCGGTGGTTTTACCAAAGAAATCAGGGCGCGATGGCTGAGCAATTTTCCATTTTTCTGCACCAAGATCCATCTCAGGTAATTTGAGATTGAGTTTGGCGATGGTCGAGCCGTTATTTTTGGCAGGGCCAATAAGGCGCGCGATGTCTTCGCTCTCCTCGCCTGCCGCAGTGGCTTGTAAATCATTAACCAACTTTGGGTTTGCCAGCAGGGCTTCTGAACTGGGTGCAGGGTGAGAGTCGGGCAACAAGGCCACGCCGCGCAGCAAGGGCGCGGTGCTGGGTTGACTTAATTGGGAGCTGACCACCAGTGCGGCCACGGCCACAGATGCAGCACAAAATCCCCAATGAATACGCATAATTTTACATCCTTCGCTATTCGGGTTCAGCCATTAGTATTATAGGGTGAACACTTAATTCTTATAGGTCAAACAATGGCCAGTTTGTTGTAACTCTGTAACAGTTTCAAGCCAATAGGCTTCTGCTATTGCGACGTTTAAGATGGCGCAGAGTTCACCATCGGCTAAAAAGACAGGCCAATTTTCACGCAATGCCGCAGGAATGCTCGCCTCTTGCAGCCACGCACTGAGGGTTTTACGCGGCCGAAACCGCGCTTTAAGCTTTAATCCTCGCACTTTTCCCGCAGGCCACAGCTCGTACCGCCCCGCTTTAAGCCCCGCCGTGCTTGGCGTGGCAAGAATACGCCCTTGCCCCCAAGGCCATTGAGCTTGCGTAAGCTCGATAGACTGCACCATCAAGGCCGCAGGCTGAACCAGAAACAACTGGCCTTGATGCCGATGTAACTGCCACGCGCCCAAGTGCAGGCAAGGCGTGGCATCGGCTTGGGCGTCGATCATGCGCCTAAGCTCAACAAACCACTGCGCGGAGGGTTGATGCAGCCCCAGCTCCTGCAACCACAGCCGCACCAAGTATGGCCAGTGGCTGGCAGGGTAGGCACGCAGCGCCGTCAGCGACAGCAGGCTGGGCGCGCAATTTGGCCAAGGACAAGGCTGCCGCACCGCCTCAAACTCAGGCGTGAGCAGCTCGGTCAGCAGGGCTTGATCTTCACCGAGCTGATAAATACTGCGCAGCAGCGCCGTTTTTTGCCCAGCAAAACGTTGCCATACGAGCGGCAAAACGGCGTTGCGCCAAAAATTACGGGCGTAGCGGCTGTCTTGGTTGGACTCGTCCTCCACCCAAACGAGCTCATGCGCTTGGGCGTAGGCTTCCAGCTCCTCACGCAGCACATGCAGCAATGGGCGCAGCAAGCGCACTCCATTTTTAAGCTCGCGCTCTTGCGCCATCGCCGCCGCACCCTGCAAGCCTGCGCCACGCAGCATGCGCATAAAAAAGGTTTCGATTTGATCGTCGCCGTGATGCGCCAGAAGCAGTGTGTCGCCACTTAGGCAATGGCGGCGATACACCTCATAGCGCGCTTGCCGCGCCGCTTGCTCTAAGCCGTTGGGCTGGTGCGCAAGCTGCACCCTTTCATAGAAAAAAGGCACAGCAAGCGCCAAACACTGAGCTTGGCAATGCGCAAGCCAGTCATCGGCTTTTGGCGATAAACCATGATGCACATGCAACGCCTTGACGCGCGCACGCAGCTCTGGCCTTGCGCACAGAGCATGCAGCAGCACGCTGGAATCCAGCCCACCGCTGTAGCCCACCCACAAATTGCCCGAGCTAGGTAATGCGCCAAGTTCCATTATTTAGGCTCTAGCACCTTTTCATCGGCGTAATGCGCGCGTACGGCTTGCTCGCTGTTAAACGGCAGTGTGCGGTTTTTGCGCGACAGCCATAGGTCGATGCCGTCTTGATAATGCGTGGACGCGGGGTTGCCCGACTGCCCACCCGCAATAATCAAATGCAAGGGTTCGGCTTCACTGAAGTCCACCACCAAACGCATCGCAGGGATGTTCCACACGCGGTAATCACTGCCTAGGTCATAGCCTGCAACGTTCAAGGTATTGCGGTTGCCACCTGCGGGATAGGGGCCTTTATCGGTGTAAGCCGCCAGCCAGCCTGCACCCAGTTTTTTCACCCCAGACAAATACGGGCGCATATGGGTGGTTTCGCTTTGCCAGTGGTAATAAGCCAGCTTACCCCACTGCCATTTGCTGCTGTCTTGGCCTTGCTGAGCGCTTAAATAGGGCCATACCGCCGCCAAGGCCTTCGCGATAATCACACCAGGCTGCTCGACCTCAGGCGTACGCACGTCATCCCAAAAAGGCGCGAAGTCACCCTTGGGGGTTTCTCGCCCAAGCAGATGATCCTGATAGCCCGAGTAGGCGCGGCCATTCATAGCAAGGAAGGACTGCCACAGTGCATTGTCTTCGGGACCGAGTTCGTCGAGAAAAATCGCGCGCGTTAATTGGTACTCAAAAGCCCCCCAAATAGCCGCTGCACGCGATTCAGGCGCCATATCTCCTGTAAAGGTGCGAATGACGTCTAGGGCTTGCTGCGCTTGCTCGCGCTCTTTTTCATTTAGGCTGTCCAAGCCCTGCTCAATCTGAACGTACCATTTGGGGCTTTGCCACAGCCTTTGTACCTTGCCCACCAGCAAATCGGTACGGTCGGCCTGCATGTCGATCATGCTTTGTGCATCGTGATCGTTACGCGCTTGCAGCATTTGCGTGGAACGCTCGGCACGCTCTGGGTAATACCAAGAGCTGGTCAGCGT
>JAYRHO010000094.1:0-3379 GCA_041907245.1 Saccharospirillaceae bacterium | reverse complement strand
CTTTGCGGTGGATGTCTCAGGTGGCGTGGAGCACAGTAAAGGCATCAAAAGCGCCAGCAAAATAAACGATTTTATGAATGAGGTATCTCGTGGCTAACACGTCTTTTCCCTTAAATCTGCCCGACTATAACGGGCACTTTGGCATTCATGGCGGCCGCTTTGTCTCGGAAACACTGTCGGCGGCACTCGATGAGCTCACCCAAACCTACGCCAAGCTGCGCCAAGACCCTGAATTTTTGGCTGCCTTTGACAAAGACCTCGCGCACTATGTTGGCCGCCCATCGCCTTTGTATTTTGCCGAACGCCTAACCAATCACTGCAAGGGCGCGCAAATTTGGCTCAAGCGTGAAGACTTAAACCACACCGGCGCGCACAAGGTGAACAACACCATAGGCCAAGCCCTGCTGGCCAAGTTTATGGGCAAGAAAAAAGTCATCGCCGAAACCGGTGCAGGCCAGCATGGTGTAGCGACCGCGACGGTAGCCGCGCGCTTTGGTCTTGAATGTAAGGTTTTTATGGGCGCGGTGGATGTCGAGCGCCAAAAGCTCAACGTCTTTCGCATGAAGCTGCTCGGAGCAACGGTGAACTCGGTCACCTCGGGTACGCAAACCTTAAAAGACGCCATGAACGAAGCCATGCGCCACTGGGTCACCAACGTGGACGACACCTTTTTCATTTTTGGTACCGCCGCAGGCCCACACCCGTACCCCATGCTGGTGCGTGATTTTCAGTCGGTGATTGGCCGCGAACTCAAACGCCAATGCCCAGAGCAAATTGGCCGCCAGCCCGATGCGTTAGTGGCCTGTGTCGGTGGTGGCTCCAACGCCATCGGCATGTTCCATCCTTATTTGGCCGACACCAGTGTGGCGCTACATGGCGTCGAAGCGGGCGGCAAGGGGCTTGAAACAGGCGAGCACGCCGCGCCCATCAACTGTGGCCGCCCAGGCGTGCTGCACGGCAATCGCTCTTATTTGATGGCCGATGACGACGGCCAGATTTTAGGCACGCACTCTATTTCAGCGGGTCTGGATTACCCAGGCGTAGGTCCTGAGCACAGCTGGCTGCACGATGTGGGACGCGCCACTTACGGCAGCGCCACCGATGCCGAAACCCTAGACGGCTTCCATAAACTGACCGAGCTGGAAGGCATTATGCCTGCGCTAGAGTCTTCGCATGCGGTGGCTTACGGCATGAAACTCGCCGCCAAAATGCGTAAAGACCAAGTGGTAGTGATTAACATTTCAGGCCGTGGTGACAAAGACATTCACACCATCGCGGCGCTGGAAGGCGTAACGGCTTAAGGAGAGCAGGATGAATCGTATCGATACCGTATTTGCGAACTTAAAAGCGGCCCATAAAAAAGCTTTGATTCCATACATTACAGCAGGCGACCCCGTAAAAACTCAGACTGTGGCCTTGATGCACAAGCTGGTGGAGGCGGGCGCGGATATCATCGAGCTGGGCATGCCGTTTTCCGATCCCATGGCCGATGGCCCCACCATTCAGCTGGCGCACGAGCGCGCGCTGGCGCAGCACACCACAGTAAACGACGTGCTGGCCATGGTGAAAAGCTTTCGCAGCCAAGACAGCCGCACGCCCGTGGTGCTGATGGGCTATTTAAACCCGATCGAATGGCGCGGCTATGCGCGTTTTGCCCAAGAAGCCAAAGACGCAGGCGTTGATGGCGTCTTGCTGGTGGATTTGCCGCCTGAAGAAGCGCATGAGGTCGAGCCTTTGTTTAAGGCGCAGGGCATTAAGATGATTTATCTGATTGCCCCGACCACCACCGACGAGCGTATTGCCCAGATTGGCCGCGCGGCCAGTGGCTATGTTTACTATGTGTCGCTCAAGGGAGTGACCGGCTCGAAAGCCTTGGAGGTCGCCGATGTCGAGGCCAATTTAAAACGCATCCGCAAACACCTAAGCCTGCCTGTTGGGGTCGGCTTTGGTATCAGCAATGGCGACACCGCCGCTGCCATCGCCAAAGTGGCCGATGGCGTTATTGTCGGTTCGGCGTTAATCAATCAGCTGGCTGCGAATTTAGATAACCCCGAGCAAGGCCAAGTGCAAGCTGCTGCCTTGCTACGCAGTATGCGCAGTGCGATGGATGCCTAAATGTTCGTTGCCCAAACCGCCAATCTAGCCCAATGGCTTGCCTATCTGGAGCAGCTGCACCCCAGCGTGATCGACCTAGGTCTTGAGCGCGTGGGGCAGGTGGCGGCACGCTTAGGCTGCCTAAAGCCTGCGCCCTTGGTCATTACCGTTGGTGGTACCAATGGCAAAGGCACAACTTCGGCGCTTTTGGCCGCTGTACTCAAAGCTCAAGGGTTGAAAGTAGGGCAGTACAATTCGCCGCACATTCACCGCTATAACGAGCGGGTGAGCATCGATGGCCTAGAAGTCAGCGACACGCAGCTTTGTGCCAGCTTTCGCGCGGTGGAAGCCGTGCGCGCAGGTGTAAGCCTGACCTATTTCGAGTTTGGCACTTTGGCGGCTTTGCATTTTTTTCAAGAGCAAAAGGTGGATGCCTGCGTGCTTGAAATCGGCCTTGGCGGGCGTTTGGATGCCGTCAATATCGTCGATTCGGACATTGCTGTGGTCACCAGCATTGGCTTGGATCATCAAGCTTTTTTGGGCGATACGGTCGAACAAATTGCCTATGAAAAATGCGCGATAGCACGCGCAGGGCGTTATTTGGTGTGCGGTGAAGTGTCGCCCCCTGCCACGGCCAAAGCCACGGTAGAGGGCATCGGCGCGCACTGGTGTGGCCGCAATGACGATTTTTTTATTCAGCCGCAGCCAGAGGGTTTGATGCTGGAGTTTGCCTATCAAGGGCGCAAAGAGCACTGGCAGCTGCCTTTGGCGCACATTCCTCATCATAATGTTGCCACCGCCGTGCAAACGCTGGCCTTGATTGCGCGCCTGCCCAGCCAGGATGTGGTGGCGCAGGTGGTGGCGGGCTTGCGGGTGGATGGGCGTTTGCAACGCTTTCAAAAAGGCGCGCTGACGCTGACCTTGGACGTGGCACATAACGAACAAGCGGCGCGTTACATTGGCGAAAAACTTCAGCAGGTTGATGGCCTGATTCTGGGGATGCTGGCCGACAAAGAGCCCGACAAAGTATTTCCAATGTTGCCCAAGTGCACGCGGCTGATTTTGGTCGGGCTTACGGGCTATCGCGGCCAAAGCGCGCACGCTTTAAGTTTGCGTGCCGATTTTCAGCCCAAGCCAGAGCTTGTGACGGACGTTAAAAGCGCCATCCTGATGCTGCCTACGCAGGGGCACTGGCTGGTCTGTGGGTCTTTTCATACGGTTGATGAGGCGTTAGAAGCCATTAAAGAGGATGCAGCATGGCGCAGAATTTAAAGCAGCAAATTTT
>JAYRHO010000093.1:0-4543 GCA_041907245.1 Saccharospirillaceae bacterium | reverse complement strand
CTTGCGCAATTGGACGGTCGGAGAGGTGGGTACAATCGCCGCATCCATTGGCATTTTGCTGCACTTTTTGGCCTCGCATCAGCAGCTGCAAAGCCAGCTGAGGCAAAACCCCGAGCTGTTATGGCCTGCCTGCGACGAGATTTTGCGCCTGCACAACCCACTAACCGACAATCGCCGCCGTACGACCTGCCCCGTCAGATTGGGCGGGCGCGAGCTGCCCGCTGATGCTCGCCTTACGTTGAACTGGGTGGCGGCCAACCGCGACCCCGAAGCTTTTCCTCATGCCGATCAATTTATGCTTACGCGCGACGCCAGCCAAAACCTGCTGTATGGCATGGGTGCGCACCTGTGCCCAGGGGCTGCACTGGCGCGGATGGAGCTGGTGGTAGCGGTGCGAGCTTGGTTTGAGCACAGCGAACGCTTTGTGCTCGATAACAAAGATCCAGCAGTGCTGGCTCTTTATCCAATGAGTGGCTACCAGCGGCTGGGGCTTAACGTACAAAGTCGGCAGGGTTAACGCTGCAATGCTTGGCACCGATTTCAAGCGGGGTGGCCAAATAAGCGTAGCGATCCACCACTATGCCAGGCTGCACTACACCCAACTCATCGGCATAACACACAGGTGAGCTGACTTCATTTAGAGGGGGCTGTTTGCTGCGCACTCGGCGGTAGGTGGCAAAGATTTTGCGCATCTGCCCATCCAATAAAAACTCTTTGGAATGCTCGGTTTGATACTTTTGCGAAGCCTGAATAAAGAGCACGCTGTTGTCTTCTTTGTGCGAGTCGAACAATAAAATCACCACCGGCCCGTAAGGCGTCGTAATCAACTGGGTCGGCAAGGTAATGGCCGTGTCGAAAAAGTTCTTAGAGAGCAGCTCGATACGATGTTTTTTGTCTTCGTTGGAGGTACTGGCGCGGCCGCGCGCGACAATATCGGGCACGAGCACCGCTATACGCTGCACTTTTTCGCTGGTTAGGATTTTCATTAGGGTAAGAAAGTAATTGCCGTGCCATAGCTCGGGCGTATGCAGCAGGTTGTAGATATGGCTGGTTTTAGGCTCGACTAATAAGTCGTGCAGCAGCCGCAAGAGGCTGTCAGGAATGCTGTTTTGCGTGATCGGAATGGGTTGTGCGTTGGCCATAAGGATTCTCCTCTACAGTCCAAGGAGTATAGATAGGAAAAAATCCTGATCGGCTTTGAGCCTAGATAGTCACGCAATTTAAGTCAACATGGTACGATCGTTTTATTTTGCCTGTTTTGCCCTACGTCTTTTTTCTGAGATTGCTCATGCTAAATGCGCGATTTTTCGCACAGGCATAACAATAAAAGGGCATTCTCATGAAAATCACTTCCATTCTGACCGCAAGCGCCATGCTGCTGGGCAGCCTGATGGCCGCACCGCAAGTGCTGGCTATGGCGTCGCCATCGCAAGCGCACGCCGCCGCAAATACGGGCATTCTTCCAATTCTCGATGATCAAGGCCGTGAGCTGATACTAAACGGCACCAACGGCGGCAGCGCCAAGCATACCTACCTGCGCCGCTTCTTTGAAAACCAAGACGATCTGAATTTCTACGCGCAAAGCTTGGGCTACAACACCTTTCGTTATCTGATTTTTTGGGATCATGTGATGCCGCAGCGTGGCGTGATCAACCAAGCCTATTTGGATGACATCGAAGCCCGTTTGCAGTGGTTTACCGACAACGGCATGCATGTGGTGCTGGATATGCACCAAGACAACTGGGGCGAGCAGTGCGGTGGTAACGGCGCACCCGCGTGGGCGACACAGGGCACGACCGAGCCTGCGCCTGGAGCGCCTTGGTGGATTATGGCGGCCTCGCCTTGCGTGGTGGACTCCTCCAATGCCTTCTTCCGCAACCACGGCGATATCCAGGCTGAATATGTAAAAGCGTGGAAAGCCGTGGCCGAGCGCTTTAAAGACCATCCTGCGGTGTTGGGTTATGACTTGATGAACGAGCCCACGCAAACCGACGCCATTGTCGATCAAATGGTCAACGAAATGCTGAGCAAGGACGACACGGGTTTGTTGAATTTTGCCGTAGTCGGCACAATTTGGGTCGATGGCAAGCCGCAAAATATGTTCTCGGATTTGATCAAGAGCAAAGTGCGTGGTCTAGCCGACAGCGTGGGCATTGCCGTACCTGAGGTTTATGTCAATAAAATCACCGAGGTGCTGATTTCGCGCAACAAAGGCGATTGGGGCAAGCTCAATGCGGTTAAAGAGTTTGAAGGCGGTATGCTCTCCGACCTCTACCAAAAAACCATCAACGCCATTCGTACCGTGGACAACAAAAACTACATCTTTGTGGAGCCGTTCTCCGTCAGCGTGAATAACGGCATGCCTACCTATTTGCGCCGTCTGAATGACCCCAGCACGGAAGGCCGCCGTTTAGGTTACATTCCGCACATGTACCCACGCGATTTGCACGAAGGCTTGGGCTACAAAGAAACGGACTTTGCCGTACTGGATCGTTGGGAATACAACCAGCGTAAGTTTGTCACCGACAACAACATGGCATGGCTCTTGGGTGAGTTTGGCCATTCCAACTGGGCGGTGGACGGCGTGCAGTACTTAAAAGACGCGGTGCTGATGCTGGAGCGTAATCATTTAGGCTGGCAGTACTGGGACAGCACACCTTGCGCTTGGGGACCCTTGGACTGCGACAACCGCAGCGATTTGCCCAACGCTCAGGCGCTGGTCAATATCTACCCAGGTGCGGTAGCAGGTGGTATCGACTACTACCATTTCGATCGTGATCGCCAAACCTTCACGCTGAGCTACCACAACACCCTAGCCACAGGCACAACGGAAATCCACATTCCGCCACGCTATGCCGTTAACGGTTTTGCGGTGGAGTCTTCCGACCCCGCAGGCAGCTGGAGCTACAGCTACGACGCCGCGCGCGCGGTGCTGAGCATCAACCACAACCCCAGCAGCTACAGCCACAACATTGTGATTCACCCACAAGCGCAGGCGGTGCTGGCGTATCGTGAGTTTAAAAACAACAAAACGGGCAAATGCTTAGACTTCCCAGGCATCCTGCCCAGTGCAGGCAAAGCCGCGATTTTAAACAGCTGTGCGGGTAAGTCTTGGCAACGCTGGGCGTACGACGGTGCTGCCAAGCTGGTGCGTTCACTGCAAAACCCCAATATGTGCCTAAGCCACGGCAACGCGGCCAACGCTAAAAACGGCGGCAAGGTCACCATCCAAGCCTGTAGCACTTCGCAAGACGTGCAGTGGAACTTGGTCGATGGCGTACTGCGCAACGTCTACAACAGCAATATCGTCCTCGACGCCTTTGGCGATAAAGACGGTGCGGAAGCGGGGCAGTGGGCTTTCCACGGCGGCGCAAACCAACGCTGGAGCTTTGGCGCGTACTAATCCACTCTACCCTTTGAGCGCAGCGATTTACCTCGCTGCGCTTTTTTGCCAAAGGGCTTATTCCTTTGTAGGTAGAAAAAACCCAAATAATCCGCTTTTCTGCCTTCTGCGCTTATTGAAGCAAATTCTCATTGCCCCTATAATCAGCGCGCTTTTTTTGCCCTGCGTTTATTGTGGAGCCCGATTTGTCAACGATCCCGCGTCCACCTGTGCATCGCATTATTCTGTTGCAGCTGAGCTTGGCGCTTATCGCTGCTGCTATCGCAGGGCTACACAGTGGTGTGGCCGCCCTATCCGCTCTTTTAGGTGGATTGGCTTGTGCTTTACCCAATGCCTATTTCATTTGGCGTGCTTTCCGTTTTCAGGGAGCAAGTCAGGCTCGCAAGGTGGTTGTTGCGCTATATCAAGGTGAAGCGTGGAAGTTTTTCCTGACGGCTTTGATCTTTGTTACAGTGTTCCGCCTTGGAATTGAGCTGAATTATTTCGCGCTGTTTGCAGGCTTTATAACAGTGCAGCTGGGGCAAATTTTCTCCAGCCGAGTAACACATTTTTAAACTTAAAATTTGCGAGTGAACCATGTCTCTTGATCCACAAGTGTATATTCCTCACCACCTAACCAACCTTACCTACGGTAAGCTGCCAGCAGGTTATGTGCGTCAGGACCACGACGGCAATTCCGTTGAATTGACCCAATCTACTTGGACTATTGCCCAAACCAGCCAAGAAGCCAAAGACATGGGCTTTATGGCCTTCCACTTGGACTCCTTAGCTTGGTCTTTTGGCATGGGCTTGGTTTTCAGCTTGTTGTTTTTCATTGCGGCGCGCAAGGCCACCTCGGGCGTGCCTGGTGCTCTGCAAAACTTGGTTGAAGCCATCGTAAGCTGGGTGGATGGCTTGGTAAAAGAAACCTTCCACGGCCGCAGTTCTTTGATTGCGCCGCTGTCTTTAACCATCTTTATGTGGGTGTTCTTTATGAACGCGCTGGACTGGCTGCCTGTGGATGCCATTCCTGCCTTGGCACACGCCGCAGGCCTGCCCTTCTTTAAAATTGTGCCCACCACCGACCCTAACATCACCTTTGGCATGTCCATCAGTGTGTTCTGCTTAATCATTTTCTACAGCATCAAGATCAAAGGCGTG
>JAYRHO010000092.1:0-1513 GCA_041907245.1 Saccharospirillaceae bacterium | reverse complement strand
TGGGGCTTGGGGCTTGGAGCTTGGGGCTGGGAGCTTGGCGCAGCAGGTGCGCTGGCGTTTAGGAAGTAGTCGGCGGCTTTGAATACTTGTAAGCAGGAGCCGCAGCGCACCATGCCACGCGCAGCGGCGAGTTGTTCGTCGTTAATACGAAAGCTGGTTTGACAATGCGGGCAGCGCGTAACCTGAACGGCCATGTAAAATCCTTAACGTTTAATTCCAGTTAATACGACCCAGTCGCCCTGTTGTTTGGCGGGGTTCATGTCAAACCACTGGCTGTAGCAGTCGCTGACGCTTTGTGCTTGTTCGGCCAAAAGCCCCGAAAGGGCTAATTTTCCACCTTTTTTCGTATAGGCGGCAATGTCGGGGGCGAGCATGGCCAGAGGCCCTGCCAAAATGTTGGCAACGGTGATATCGGCCTGAGCTTTGGGCGCTTTATTGGGCAAATAGACTTGATAGCGTGCGGCGTCGATGCCGTTGCGCTGAGCATTGTCTTGCGTGGCCATTAAGGCTTGGGGGTCGATGTCGATGCCGAGCATGTCTTTTGCACCTAAAAGCAGTGCCGCTATGCCTAAAATGCCGCTGCCGCAGCCATAATCGACCACCAGTTCACCGCCTGTGACCGCTTGGTCTAAGAACTCTAGGCATAAGGCGGTGGTTGGGTGTGTGCCTGTGCCAAAGGCCAGCCCTGGGTCGAGCATCAGGTTAACGGCTTGGGCTTCTGGAGGTTCGCGCCAGCTTGGGCACACCCATAAACGCTGACCAAAGCGCATGGGGTGGTAGTCTTCCATCCACGCGCGAATCCAGTCTTTGTCTTCAAGAATTTCCAGCTTAAAAGGGGGCAGTTCGCCGTAGTAATTGGCCTTGAGTGCGGCTTTGAGTGCTTCGCTGTCTTGGTTGGCTTCAAACAAACCAATGATGGCGGTTTCGTCCCAGACAGGGGTGGTGCCCAGCTCTGGCTCTAAAATGGGCTGGTCGGCGTCATCTTGTAGGGTGACGGACAGCGCGCCACAGGCCAGCAGTGCATCTTCTAGGGCTTGTGCTTGATCGGCTTTGGCGTGCACACGAATTTGGAGCCAAGACATCAGTGCGCTCCTTTTAACTGTTGCATGGCCGCTTGCAGTGCCAGCTCATAACCCTGTACGCCTAGGCCGACAATAGTGCCTTGGGCAAGGTCAGAAAAGTAGGAGTGGTGGCGAAACGCTTCGCGCTTATGCACGTTGGAAATGTGCACTTCGATAAAAGGAATGGCGACGCCAGCCAAAGCATCGCGCAGTGCCACGCTGGTATGGGTAAAAGCCCCTGGATTGATCACAATAAACTGCGTGCCGTCTAAGCGTGCCGCATGAATGCGGTTGATCAGTTCGTGCTCGGCGTTGCTTTGGAATTGTTCAAGGCTTAGCCCCTGTGCCAAGGCTTGGCTTTGTAGGCTGCGTTCAATATCGGCCAATGTGGTGCTGCCATAGATGTGCGGCTCTCTTGTGCCTAAGAGGTTCAAGTTTGGCCCTTGCAATAC
>JAYRHO010000091.1:0-5665 GCA_041907245.1 Saccharospirillaceae bacterium | reverse complement strand
TACCAAAGAACACCCCGCCGAACGCTGGTACCGAGACCTGCGCGTTCTTGCCTGCATCACCAGCGGCTTACACCTATAAGAAGAAGGAGAATCCTCATGTTGAATTTAGAAGTCCCCAAAAAACACCGCGCGCTGGTCAACCAAGCACACCAAGTGGCCGAAGGGGTTTTCCGCCCCATTTCACGCAAATACGACCGCGCTGAACACGCCTATCCCGTCGAACTGGATATGCTGGCCGCCATCATGGATGGCATGAACGACGGCACCATCGGTGAAGGCGCAGGCGCAGGCAAACTCAAGCGCGTCGAGAAAAAAGACGGTGAAATCGTCAACGGTACCAACATGGTCGCCGTACTGGGCTTGGCCGAGCTGTGCTGGGGCGACGTGGGTTTATCCCTCACGCTGCCGCGCCAAGGCTTAGGCAACGCCGCCATTGCCGCCGTCGCCAACGACGAACAGCTGGAGCGCTTTGGTAAAAAATGGGCGGCGATGGCCATCACCGAACCCGATACAGGCTCCGACTCCGCCAACATACGCACCACCGCTGTTAAAGATGGCGACCATTACATCCTCAACGGTGAAAAGATTTTCGTAACCTGCGGCGAACGCGCCGATGCCGTGGTGGTTTGGGCCAGCCTCGATCGCTCTATTGGCCGCGCCGCAATCAAATCTTTCGTAGTGGAAAAAGGCACGCCTGGCATGCAGCTGGTGCGCCTAGAGAAAAAACTCGGCATCAAAGCCTCAGACACCGCTGCCATCACCTTCACCAACTGCCGCGTTCCTGCCGCCAACTTGCTTGGCTCGCCTGAAATCAACGTTGAACAAGGCTTTGCAGGCGTGATGCAAACCTTCGACAACACGCGCCCTGTGGTGGCCGCCATGGCCATTGGCGTGGGCAAGGCCGCGCTGGATCGCACCTGGGAAATCCTAGGCAAACACGGCATCAAGCCCAACTACAAGAAAAACTTCCACAGCCTGACGCAGCTGGAAGCGACCTTGCTGCGCTTTGAAGCCGACTGGGAAGCCGCACGTTTACTGACACTCAAAGCCGCGTGGATGGCCGACAACGGCCAGCCCAACTCCAAAGAAGCCTCGATGGCCAAAGCCAAAGCAGGTCGCACTGGCAACGCCATCACCTTAGGTTGCGTTGAGCTGCTGGGTTCTTTGGGTTACAGCGAAGATGAGCTTTTAGAAAAATGGGCGCGTGACTCAAAAATTCTGGATATTTTTGAAGGCACGCAACAAATCCAGCAGCTGATTATTGCCCGCCGCTTACTGGGCAAGAGTTCAGCCGAACTGCGCTAGGCTGTCATTTTCGGCAAAGTGCTTTGCCAAATTGGCGTTTTGTGCCATCCTCGTGGCCTCGCCAATTTGGCTCCCAACTTACAAAACAATAAATAGGGGTTTTTAATTCATGAATCGCTCGCAAACCATTACCTTGGATGCCGCTCCTGCTGCAACGCCACAAAAAACTCAAAACGCCAAAGAAGTGAATTTCCTCAACGTGCTGCGTGGTGCAGGCAGTGTCTTGCCAAACCTAGGAACGGTCTTAAAAGGCGTGATTGCGTTAGCGACCACCAAGTCCGACAAATACAACTCCATTGGCCTGCTCTTTGAAAAACACGCCGCCGCCCATCCCGAGCGCGTGGCCATTCGCCATTTGGATCAGCAAGTTACCTACGGCGAGTTAAACACCCAAGCCAACCGCATCGCTTATCAGCTGGCGCAGTCTGGCATCAAAAGCGGTGACACCGTGGCCATTTTCCTTGAAAACCGCCCTGAAACCATTATTGCCGTGATGGCCACGCTCAAACTGGGCGCGATTGCGGGCATGATCAATACCTCTCAGCGCGGTGACGTGCTGCAACACAGCTTTAACCTCGTTAAACCCAAGGCCGTTATGCTGGGCGAGGAAATGATCGAAGCGCTGGAAACCATCGAAGACCAGCTCAGCGCCGATTTGAAAAAACAGATTTACTACATCCAAGACAAAGGCGCGGTAGCCTGCCCCAGCAAGTATCAAGACTTGGCCAAAGTGGTTGCCAAGCACCCCAGCACCAACCCTGCGACCACCGCCAAAGTGCAAATGCGCCAGCCCTGCTATTACATTTTCACCTCTGGCACCACAGGCTTACCCAAAGCCTCAGTGATGACGCACTACCGCTGGTTTAAATCCATGGCGGGCATGGGCCTCGCCTCCATGCGCATGACCAAAAACGACGTGCTCTACGTCAGCTTGCCGCTCTATCACAACAACGCCCTAACGGTATCCTTGGCGGCGGTTATTGGCTCAGGCGCCAGCATCGCCATCGCACGCAAATTCAGCGTGTCGCGCTTCTGGGATGACATTCGTCACTACAAGGCCACGGGTTTTTGCTACATTGGCGAGCTGTGCCGTTACCTGCTTAACAACCCACCTTCAGCCAAAGACCAAGAGCATAAAGTGCGCGTTATCATCGGTAACGGCCTGCGCTCCGACATTTGGATGGAGTTTAAAAACCGCTTCAATATCGCCCATATCAACGAATTTTACGGCGCCAGCGAATGCAACCTGGTGTTCACCAACGCCTTAAACCTCGATAAAACCGCAGGCATTTGCCCGCTGTCGTACAACATAGTGGCGTACAACATCGAAGAAGATAAGCCCGTGCGCGACGCCAAAGGCTTTATGCAGCCGATCAAGAAAGGCCAAGTGGGCTTATTGATTACCGAAATCAACGACAAACAGCCCTTCGACGGCTACACCGACGAAGAAGCCAGCAACAAAAAAGTCTTCCGCAACGTCTTTAAACAAGGCGACGCTTGGTTTAACACAGGCGACCTGGTACTCAACCAAGGCTTTAAGCATGTGGCTTTCGCCGACCGCTTGGGCGATACCTTCCGCTGGAAAGGCGAAAACGTCGCCACCACCGAAGTGGAATCCATGCTGATGGAATTTCCTGGCATCGAACACGCCGTCGCTTACGGCGTCGAAGTGCCCCACACCGATGGTCGCGCTGGCATGGCCGCCATCACCCTAAAAACAGGCACGATTTTAAACTGGGCCGCCTTGACCGCACACCTGCGTGAAAAATTACCCGTGTACGCTATCCCGATCTTCCTGCGCATCCGCGAACAAGAGGAAATCACAGGCACGTTCAAATACCGCAAAGTGGAGCTAAAAGAAGAAGGCTACCACCTTGCCAAAGTAAGCGAGCCTTTGTATGTGCTGGCTGGCAAAGACAGCTGCTATCAAGCCCTTAGCGCTGATATCGAAGCCGAAATCGACGCAGGCCGTATCAGCCTGTAATCCCCCAAAGGCCGCGCTCGCGGCCTTTTTTCTTATTAGCCAGCACGGCCTATTCTGTCTTAGTTTTCGCATTCTTCTGTGCTAAAATCCGCGCCTTTCTTTTTTCCCGAGGACATGCGATGACCGCGTTCGTTGGAATTATCATGGGCTCCAAAAGCGATTGGCCCACCATGCAGCACGCTGCCACTATGCTCGACCAATTAGGCGTGGCTTATGAGGTAAAGGTTGTATCGGCTCACCGCACGCCCGATTTGCTGTTTGACTACGCCAAAAGCGCAGCCAGCCGTGGCCTTAAAGTCATTATCGCAGGCGCAGGCGGCGCGGCGCATTTGCCTGGCATGTGCGCCTCACAAACCTCTTTACCCGTACTGGGTGTGCCCGTGCAATCTCGCGCCTTAAACGGCCTGGATTCTTTGCTCTCCATCGTGCAAATGCCAGGCGGTGTGGCCGTCGGCACCTTGGCCATTGGCGATGCGGGGGCAAAAAACGCGGGGCTGTTAGCCGCGCAAATCCTTGCCACCTCCGATGCCGCCTTGTTTGAGCGCGTCGAAGCTTTCCGCATCAAGCAACGCGACAGCGTCTTGGCCGAACCTGATCCCAGAGCAAACTAACGCCCAACTCGGAACCCCTTATGAAAATAGGCATTTTAGGCAACGGCCAGCTTGGCCAAATGATGCAGCAAAGCGTGGCCGACCTCGTCGATATTGAGATTGCTCTCTACGACACCCGCGCCCACAGCGCCGAGGCGTTGGCCGCTTTTATTCAAAGCGTCGATCGCATTGGCTATGAAACCGAAAACATCGCCGCCGATATCGTCGCGGCGCTGGAGCCTGTGGCCGAAAAAGTGTTCCCAAGCCTTAATGCCCTAAAAACCTTTCAACACCGTTTAAAAGAAAAGAACGCGCTGCGTGCCGCAGGCATTACCACCGCCGATTTTGCTGCGGTGAACTCACTGGCCGATTTAAAACAGGCCATTCAAACACTTGGCTTGCCAATCGTGCTTAAAACCACCACCGAAGGTTACGACGGCAAGGGCCAGTATGTGCTGCGCACACCCGAAGACGCCGAACCCGCTTGGGCCGCCATTGGTGGCCGCGAACTGATTGCCGAAGCCTTTGTGAAATTCAGCCGCGAAACCTCCGTCATTGCCTGCCGCGATGCAAGCGGTCACATCGAAGTCTGGCCAATGACGCAAAACATTCACCACGAAGGCATTTTGCGCTACTCGCTCTACCCCATTGCTGGCCTCAGTGCGGAAAAACAAGCCTTAGCCGAACGCTACATTCGCCAGCTTGCCCAAAGCATGGATTATGTCGGCACCATCACGCTGGAGCTGTTTGAAACCGAAGACGGCCTAGTGGGCAACGAAGTCGCCCCGCGCGTGCACAACTCGGGCCACTGGAGCATCGAAGGCGCGCAAAACAGCCAGTTCCGTAACCACATACTGGCCATCAGTGGTCGCAAAGTGGGCAGCACCGCCGCCATCTACCCAGCCGTGGCCATGATCAACGCCATATCCAGCGAAGAACCCGCATCCCTTGCCCGCACCTTGCCCCATGCGCACTACCACAGCTATGGCAAAGAAGCGCGCCCCAACCGCAAACTCGGCCACTGCACTTTAGTGGCGAACGACGTCCGTGAGCGCGATGCCCTGCTGAAGCAGCTGCAAGACTTCATTCCCGCAGCCGTGCGCCTGTAAGCGCCGTTTTCTAGGATATCTTTCAGATAGCACAGCACATTGCGCCCCGTGACGGCCACTGGCCGCCGCTACAGCAAGGGTCTGTAACCGCCTAGAAACCCAAATCGCCGATGCAGAGCGTGCCCCCAAAACCACAGTGACAGGAGACATCATGGCCAAATCTCTACAAGAACAACTGCTGGCCGCAGGCCTCATTGATAAAAACAAAGCCAAAAAAGCCGCCAAAGACATGAAGCGCCAAGACCACTTGCAGCGTACTGGCCAAGACAACGATTTGGACGCCGCCAAAGACAAAGCCGCTGCTGCGCTCAAAGAAAAAGCCGACCGCGACCGCGAATTAAACCTTAAAAAAGAGCAAGATGCGCAAGCCAAAGCCATAGCCGCACAGGTGCGCCAGCTGGTGCAAACCAACGCCATCAAAAGCAACAAGGCCGACATTAAATATCAGTTTGTCGATGGCAAAAAAGTCAAAACCATCTACGTTGACCAAGCCCTCTTTGACCGCCTAAGCCGTGGCCAACTGGCCATCATCGCCCTCGAGCAGCCTGGCGAGAAAAAATACGAAGTCGTGGCTTTAGCCATTGCCGAAAAAATCAAACAACGCAAAGACAACCACTTTATTTACATAGCCGAAAACAGTGCGGCGGCTCTTGCCGAAGACGACCCTTACGCCGCCT
>JAYRHO010000090.1:0-4187 GCA_041907245.1 Saccharospirillaceae bacterium | reverse complement strand
GCGGTGTCGTATTCGTCGGCTTCGATCACAAAAAACGGCGAGCTGCCCAAACGCGCCGACACGCCGAAGTTCTGCGGCACGCCGCCAATCAAAAAGCCTGGCTGCATTCCCGCGTAGTCCAAAATCCACGCCAACATGCTGGAGGTGGTGGTTTTGCCGTGCGTGCCCGCCACCGCCAACACCCAGCGCCCTTGCAGCACATGGTCGTGCAACCACTGCGGGCCTGAGGTGTAGGGAATGCCGCGCTCCAGCACATATTCCACGGCGGGGTTGCCGCGCGACATGGCATTGCCAATGATGACCAGTTCGGTGTCGGCGGGGATGGTGTCGGGGGCAAAGCCTTCGCTAAGCGCTATGCCTGCGGCGGCGAGCTGATCGCTCATCGGTGGATAAACACCCGCATCGCTGCCCGAAACCTGATGACCAAGCTCCTTGGCCAACTGCGCCAAAGAGCCCATAAAAGTGCCACAAATACCTAAAATATGCAGACGCATACGGATTTCCTGCCTGAAAAATAAGGCGTAGTGTCCTGTATCTGTGGCGTGGCGTCTAGGCCTGCGTCAGCTGGGCGCTGTAATGCCCGCGTGCGGCGACAAAGACTTGAAAAGGAAACTTAGTGGGCACGCCTTCTAAAGCCGTCGCCAGCATTTCCAAATGCGCCTCAAAACCCGCGCAGGCTTTGGCGGGGTCTTCGCTCAAAGGAATGCGTACCGTTAAAGCTAAGCGGCTATTTTCACCCTGGCTCACCACCTCAAAACGCAGTGGGCGCTTGGGCTGAGTGCCGCTGCTCCAGGAGTATTCAAGCAAAGCACCCTCACAAAAAGCGGTTACGTCGCTGTCGATCACAATACCGCTGTCGGCAAAATCAATGTGTACCGCACCGCCTAGTTTCAGCTCGATGGTGCCAGGGGCTAACCACAAAGGCACGGCATCGGCGGCGGTAATCATGCGCCACACCGCAGCGGCGGGGTGAGCAAAGTCACGGCTAAGCTGCCCTTCAAAGTAGTCCTGAGTTTTCGTGATTTTTCCAAAAGATTCGCTCATGTTTTTTCCTTAATTTGGCCAATAAAAACTGTCTGGTGTCGCGCGCGCGCCAAAGATGGCTTGCCCGACTCGCACCAAGGTTGCCCCTTCAGCAATCGCTAATTCAAAATCGCCCGACATGCCCATGGACAGCTCTTTAACGCTGATACCCGCAGGCAAATTGCGCTGTAATTTTTCCTGTAGCTCGCGCATACGCACAAAGCAGGCACGCACCCGCTCTGCACTGGAAGAAAACTCAGCCAAGGTCATCAAGCCCTTAACCTTGAGGCTATCAAACTGCGGAAGCTGCGCGATAAAGGCTTCCACTTCTTCGGGCGGAAGGCCGAATTTTTGCGGCTCGTTGGAGCTATTCACCTGCACAAAGACATCCAAGGTACGATTTTCTTTTTTTAAACAGCGATCGAGCTCAGCGGCCACGCGCAAATTATCCAGCGCCTGAAACTCATGGGCAAAGCGTGCCACGTATTTGGCTTTATTGGTTTGCAAATGCCCAATCACGCACCAGCGCGCGTCGGTTAAATCGGCTAATTCTTCGGCTTTTTGCTTGGCTTCTTGCACTTTATTTTCACCAAACTCACGCACGCCTGCGGCATAGGCCAAACGCAGAATGTCGTTGGGCTTGGTTTTACTAACAGGCAGCAAGCGCACCGTTTTGGGGTCGCGCCCAGCGGCTTGGCAGGCGACGGCAATGCGCTCTTGAATATGGGCAAGATTGGCCTGAATATCGGCCAAGGTAACGGGAGCTTGGTAAATCTCGGTACTCATAAGTTTGGCTCCAAATAACACAGGGGCGCTAGTGTACCCCGCCTCCCTCTTGCTTGCACTCCAAGGCGGCGCTTGTACTATGCTCGGCCGCACAGCTTAATTTTTCGAGGTGGTTATGAATTTGGCTTTAGATCGCACGGGCTTAAAAGAAAACAATCGCTCTTTGTATTCGCCATGGATTTTTTTAGACAGCGTGTTGCGTGGTATCGGCCAAGTGTTGCTGCAAAATAACAGCTACACCGCGTTATTGTTTTTAACAGGCATTGCCATTCATTCTGTAACCTTGGCTGGCGCAGTATTTTTAGGTGCGGCAATCAACACGCTTGTGGCGCAAATTATGGGGCTTGAGCGCAGCGCCATTCGCTCTGGCCTCTATGGTTTTAACGGTGCGCTAGTGGGTTTGGCGCTCTTTATTTTTTTAGTACCAAGCTGGCTCACTTTTTTATCTTTATTACTGGCTGCCGCATTTTCCACCCTGTTAATGCGCGCATTTTCCAACCTACTTTTACCCTTTCATTTACCCGCATTTACCGCGCCCTTTGTGTTGATTTCATGGATGATGTTTTTAAGCAACGCACGCTTTGCCCGCATGGAAAGCACGCATTTATTACCCACAGCAGGCTTGCCCAAATTAATGGGTGTCGAAGGCACAGTAAGCCTACAAACCATCATCGATGGCACGCTCAATGGCCTAGGCCAAATCTTTTTTCAAGGCAGCGTTTTAACGGGCATTATTTTTCTTATGGCGCTGCTCATTAGCTCAAGGCTTAGCGCGTTAATGGCGGTACTGGGGTCTTTAGCTGGAGTGCTGGTCGCTTGGCTTTGGGGTGCATCCGAGCCGTCCATTCATATCGGCGCTTTTGGTTTTAATTCGGCCTTGGTTGGTGTGGCGCTTGCGGTGTTATTACCGCGCTTTGGTGTGCGCGAATACTTTTTTACTTTGCTGGCTATTTTTATTACGCCCTTTGTTTATGCGGCGTTATCGGCGGCTTTAGAGCCTATCGGCATGCCCGCGCTCACCTTTCCCTTTGTGCTGGTAAGCTGGGTGTTTTTGGCGGCCTTACAACAACCCCGCAGCCAATCCGCCCCCTAGAACAAAGCAGTGCGCTGCTGACCACCTCCTTGTGAATAGCCGTCTTTGTCTAGAAAAAACTGACAATCTCAGCTAGGCTTTTTAGAGCTTGTGAAAAGTCATCAAGGAATAAGGAGGTTGTATGCTACGCCATCTACGTATTGGCCTGCGCGCCACGCTGTTTTTTAGCCTACTTGGGCTGATTGTGTTGCTTTCAGGGCTGTTTTCGATCACACAATTGAAATCTTTGCACGAAAGCGCGGCCGTACTGGGCATGGAGCGTATGCCGCGTATTACGCAAACAGGCATGTTACGCATGGACTATCTCAATATTCGCCTAACGGCTTTATCGTTGCTGAGCGCCGAAAGCGATAAAGAAAAGCAAGATATCCTTGCCCAGCTACAAAGCCATAACGAAGCCTATCAAAAGAAGTTTCAAGAGCTGTCTGAGCTGACCCGCAGCAGCGAAGCCAAGGCGCTCCTTACCGACATAGCTCAAAGCAAACAAAGATACGACGACAGCTTAAAAATCTTTATTGAACGCGCTCTGGCAAACGATTTTCGTGCCGCCAACGAAGTACGCCGCAACCAGCTCAATAGCGAAGGCGAAGGCGTAGCCATGCTCAAAAGCTTGGCCGCCTTTGTTAGCTTTCAAAATGAAGCAGCAAAAATCAGCATAAAAAACAATGAGCAACAACTGGATACCGCCATCAAAAGCCTAACCGCTGCCATCGTTCTTACTTTGATTGCGATTGCGGTGATGGCGTATTTCTTTAGTAAAAGCCTGACTCTACCGCTGCACTATGCGGTCACTCGGGCGCAGCTTATTGCGCAAGGTAACTTAAACCAAGGCATCCACGACGATGGCAAAGACGAAGCCAGCGAAATGGTGCAGGCATTGGGGCAGATGCAGCAGGGCTTGCGTGAAACCGTAGGCACCATCTCCAACGCCGCCGAACAGCTGGCCACCACCGCCGAAGAGTTAAACGGCGTCACCAACGACGCCAGCCGTACCGTGCAAGAGCAAAGCAACCAGCTGGAAATGGCGGCAACCGCCGTTAATGAGCTGACCGCCGCCATCGATGAAGTCGCCAATAGCGCCAGTACCGCCTCGGATGTTTCGCAAGAGGTCAACCATAAAGCGCAGATAGGCCAAGCCAAGCTCGAAAGCGCCATCGCCACCATTGAAAAGCTGGTACGCGAAATCGGTGAAACCACCACAGGAATCAGCACGCTGGCCAGCAATGTGGGCTCTATTAGCAGTGTTATTGATGTGATTCGCGCCATTGCCGAACAAACCAACTTG
>JAYRHO010000089.1:0-2224 GCA_041907245.1 Saccharospirillaceae bacterium | reverse complement strand
CCTTACCACTTTTTTGCCATAGCCTCCTGAATAAGCTCAGCCTTGAGGCGCTCTTCGGCATACATTTTTTTGAGACGACGGTTTTCCTCTTCCAGCTCCTTCATGCGTGACATCAGGGAAGCATCCATGCCGCCGTACTTGGCTCGCCACTTGTAGAAGGTGGCGTTGCTGATGCCATGCTCACGGCACAGCTCGGGAACCGGGGTGCCAACCTCGGCTTGCTTGAGAATAGCCAGAATCTGGCTGTCCGAAAATCGTGATTTTTTCATGCAGAACCTCCTGCGCATAGGGTACGAGAAAATTCTACTTCTGAGCACCGTTAATTTTCGGGGGGATTACCGTTTGGCTGTAATTAAGCGTATACTGCGCGCGCTTTGCGCCCTTTGGGTGCTTATGGTTCCCTCAACCCATTCAAAAAGGTGCTCTATGTTGCTTCCTGCTTCGCGTTATAACGCCACTCTGATTACCCTAATTGTCTTTCATATTTTTATTATCATTGCCAGTAATTATCTGGTGCAGTTTCCTATGCACTTTTTTGGCTGGAAAACGACTTGGGGGGCACTTAGCTTTCCTTTTATCTTTCTGGCGACCGACCTTACGGTGCGGTTGATTGGCAAACAAGCGGCTCGCCGTGTGATTGCCTACGTTATGCTGCCTGCCTTGGTGGCCTCTTATGTTGTGTCTGTGCTGTTTCACGATGGCAGCTTGCAGGGCTTGGGTGCTTTGGCCGAGCTTAATACCTTTGTGCTGCGCATTTCGCTGGCGAGTTTTGCCGCCTATGTGGTGGGCCAAGTCGTGGATATCCAGGTGTTTGATCGCCTTCGCCAAATGAAGCAATGGTGGGTTGCCCCGACCGCTTCGACCGTATTGGGCAACCTGCTTGATACCTTTGTGTTTTTCTCTGTGGCCTTTTGGTACAGCGATAATGCCTTTATGGCCGCGCATTGGGTCGAGATTGCTTGGGTAGACTACGCCATTAAAATTTTAATCAGCCTGATTTTCTTTATCCCTCTGTACGGCATCTTGCTAAATGCTTTGCTGCGTTTGATGACTGTGCGGGTGAAAAAAGCCGCCTGCGCGCAGTAGCCTTTTTACTCAGGTGTGCGGCCTTCTAGGTGATAAACAAAAGCCAGTATCTCGGCAATCACGCGGTAGAGCTCAGCGGGGATTTCTTCGCCTAGGTCGAGCGTAGCGAGCCAGCGCATAAGGCTGGCGTTTTCGTAAATGGGCACTTGGTGTTCAAGGGCGAGGGCGATGATTTCCTGTGCTAAGGCGTCTTCGCCTGTGGCGCTGACTTTGGGCGCGTTTTGGCCGTCGTAGCTGAGCGCGACGGCTTGGCTTGCCTGTAGTAAGGATTCTGGGATGGGCATCTCTATACCTTTTCGTTGATCCAATTACGCTCGATGCGATTGCGGCTGGGCTCAGGCAGTTGGCCATGTTTGGCATTCAGCTCGCTTACTTCTACGCCCATATTGCCCAAAGTCTTACGCAACGGCGCGAGGGCTTGATGCAAAAGGCTAAGGGTATTTGCCTGCTTTGACCAAAAGGTGGCGCTGAGCTTGGTTTGGTCGAGCCTTAGGTCAATATCCAGCTGGCCGAGCTGTTTTAGGTCGAAATACAGCCTTAGCCGCCAGCTGTGCGCGGCTTTTTTCCCTGCTTTTTTCTCTGTTTGTTCCTTGTCGATATGCAGCTTGATTTCACGCGTTTCAGCGCCTTGGCGGTAAAAAAGCGGGATGCTTGCTTGCCAGCTGTCGCTTTGTTGCAGGCGCTGTGTTTGCTCGTGCTCGACCAAAGTGAGGGCGCTTTGCAGTAGCTTAAAGCCCTCTGGCAGGTTGGCCCCAGCATGGGGGCTAAGCGGCAGGCTGCGCGTTTCTGCTAGCTGGCCACTTTGCGCTAGGGCTTTGGCCCACAGTAGCAAAGCGCGGCCAAGCACGGCTTTGTGGTCTTGGGCTAGCAGGCTTTGCAGCAGCGAGGGCATGGCAGGAGCGGCGGCTTTGGTTTCTTTTGCTTCTTTGGCCTCTGTGGGGCTAAGCGGTGCTTCGAGCTTGGCTTTTAGGCTTTGCAAAATGTTGGCGATGCGGCTGGCTGGCTGGGCTGCGCTGTTTAGGGGGGGGGCGCTGTTGTTTTCGGTATTTGCCGTGCTTCCACTTTGTTGAATGGGTGCTTTTTGCCAGAGCGCCTGAAAGAGCCTGCTAGCGCTTTGCGTGGGGCTTTGGCTGGCTTG
>JAYRHO010000088.1:0-2217 GCA_041907245.1 Saccharospirillaceae bacterium | reverse complement strand
CCATGTCAGCAAGACTGTCGTATTCGGCACCAAAGTCGCTTTGAGTATTGGTTAGGCGCGCGACGCGGCCATCCATGCCATCAAGAATCATTGAAATAAAAATGGCCACAGCAGCATTGACAAAGTCACCGTTCATACTGGCAACTATGGCGTAAAAGCCTGAAAACAGCGCTCCCGTGGTGAATAAATTGGGCAACAAGTAGATACCTTTGCGGCCAGTCCACTTGGCAGGGTTCTTTGCGGGCAAATCATCTTCTACGGATTCAATGCGTTCTTGTTCGTTCTGATTCATAACTCTTACTCTAACCAATAGAAAAAAATCGGCGGCCATTATGTTCTATTACAGGGCGGTCTTCCACAGTGCGTGCAATAAAGGCTCATTAATTCTTTGCGTTAGGGCACAAAGCCCAATGGCAAAAGGCTCCAGCTCAGGCTGAACAGGCAGCACCCGCACGCGATTCGACAGCGGACTATTTTTCAGCACCAGCTCGGGCACAACGCCCACTCCCACCCCCAGAGCCACCATGCTGACTATGGCTTCATGCCCCGTCACCTGCGCATAAATATGAGGCTGCACTTGCTGTGCGGCAAACCAACGATCCACCCGCGTGCGCGCTAGCCCCGTTTCCGCCAGCACCATAGGTACTTGGCTCCATTCAATATGCACACCCGTCAGCCCTTGTAGGGCGGCGCTGCTTTTGGGTGCAATAAAAAGCAGCGGAGAGGTGGCCATGGTTTTGAATGTCAGCTCCGCTGGCAATTGCTCTGGGCGTGCCGCGATGACGACATCGGCTTCGCCCGATTGCACGCGCGGAATGGACTCGGCGGCATCGCCCGTATGAATCCGCAGCTCCACCTTGGGGTAGCTCTCACGAAAACGCGACAGCAAATCGGCTAAAAAGCTGTAGCTGGCCGTGACCGAACAATAAAGGGTAATACAGCCCGTTAGGTCGCTGACCGCTGTGCTTAGTGTCTTTTTCAGGCTTTGCCACGCCTGTAAGCTGTGCTCGGCGTAGTGCGCGAAAAGCTCGCCTTCGGGCGTAATTTGGATGGGCGTGCTATGACGCTCGCACAGCAACACACCCACTTCTTCTTCCAAACGGCTGATGCGGCGGCTCAGTGTCGAGGGGCTCATGTGCAGCTGCGCGCTGGCTTTACCAAGATGCGCAGTTTGATAGAGCGTCAAAAACACCTGTAAATCTTTTAGATCCATAAGAAATTACCTTAATAACGGCAGGCAGTTTACACAGAAACGCCCATGTACAGAAAAGATCGCGAAAATCCTTTACTATGAGCCCCTTGTTTTGGCCGTTGAGAACATTTATGAGCCACACCCAGCACACCGATATCGCCATCATTGGCGCAGGCATGGTTGGCGCCAGTCTGGTGCACTTGCTCAAGCCCGCCCTAGCACAAGGCCTGCGCGTCACGCTGATCGAGCGCCAGGCGCTGCGCTGGGATGGTGATTTTGCCAGCCGCCCACCCAGCTTTGACGGCCGCGCTACCGCTATTTCTTATGGCAGCCAGCAGCTTTTAGAGAAGATGGGCGTATGGCCGCTGATGGCTGCGCGCGCCTGCCCTATTAAGCATATTCAGGTGTCGGATCAAGGCCATTTGATGCAAACGCATCTGCACGCCAGCGAGCAAAACACCGCCGCGTTGGGCTACATAGTTGAAAATAGCATCATCGGCCAAGCTTTACTTTCGACCTTGCAACATGACGGGGTGAGCTTAATTGCCCCAGCGCAAGCCCAAAGCGTGGTGATGAACAAGGCAGGGGCGCTGCTGCATTTAGATGAAGGCACGGTGCTACAAGCTAGGGTCCTGATACTGGCCGATGGTGCGCGCTCGCATTTAGCGGAAAGCCTAGGGATTTTGCACAGCAAAGAAGACTACGGCACGCACGCACTGGTTACACAGATTCGCGTTGATCGCCCGCATCAGCACTGGGCGTACGAGCGCTTTAGCCAATACGGCCCTATCGCATTTTTACCCTTAAACAGCCAAGATTTTGTTCTGGTCTGGGCGCTGCCTAATGACGAAATCGAGCGCATCCAAGCCTTGCCAGAAGCGGAGTTTCTCGCGCTGTTGCAAGCGCAAATCGGCCAGCGTCTTGGCAAGCTTACCGCCTTGGGCACTCGCGCCAGCTATCCGCTGTCTTTGGTGCAAGCTAAAGAGCAAGTGCGCCGCTCTTTGGTGCTGCTTGGCAACGCGGCT
>JAYRHO010000087.1:0-4477 GCA_041907245.1 Saccharospirillaceae bacterium | reverse complement strand
GACGTCCATGATACGGCCCAAAGTTTCTGTGCCCACAGGGACAGAAATGGGTGCGCCCGTGTTGGTCGCTTTTAAGCCGCGTTTTAAACCTTCTGTTGAGCCCATCGCAATGGTACGAACCACGCCGTCGCCCAGCTGTTGCTGAACTTCAAGCGTAGTTTCGGTGCCATCTACGTTCAGGGCGTCGTAGACCTTAGGCACGTTGTCGCGTGGAAATTCCACGTCGATTACGGCACCGATGATCTGCACGATACGTCCGCTCATATTCGGATCCTCTTAACCTTAAATACCTATATTCCCGCGCCTTAAACGGCAGCGGCACCGCCAACAATTTCAGAGATTTCTTGCGTAATAGCCGCTTGACGAGCTTTGTTGTACAGCAAATTCAGCTCTTTGATCATGCCGCCTGCGTTGTCGGTGGCGTTTTTCATCGCCAACATACGCGCCGCCATTTCACATGCGTTATTTTCTACTACGCCTTGGTATACCTGTGATTCGATGTAGCGCGTCAGCAGGCCATCAATGATGGCTTCGGCGTCGGGCTCATACAGGTAATCCCATTGTTTTTTCACTAAATCGTCGGTTACTGCCTTTAACGGGAGTAATTGTTCAGTGATGGGTTGTTGCGTCATGGTGTTGACGAAGCGGTTGTGCACGATGAACAGGCGATCAATTTTGCCTTCGTCATACGCATCCAACATCACTCGTACCGCACCGATCAGGCTGGCTAGTTCGGGTGCATCGCCCATTTGGGTTTTGCTGGCCACGACGTTACCACCAAAGCTGGAGAAGAACATTTTGGCTTTTGCACCAATGACGCAGAAATCCACTGCGACGTTTTGTCCTTTCCATTCTTTGACTTGCTGTGCCAGACGCTTGAACAGGTTGTTGTTCAAGCCACCGCACAGGCCACGGTCGGAAGACACCACAATGTAACCCACTCGTTTTACATCGCGTTCTTGCAGATAGCGATGACGTGATTCAGAGGCGGCACTGGCAAGGTGACCCACTACGCGACGAATATTGTCGGCGTAGGGGCGTGTTGCCTGCATGCGCATCTGAGCGCGACGCATTTTACTTACCGCTACTTTTTCCATAGCGGAGGTAATTTTCTGCGTGCTTTTTACGCTCGATATCTGCTCTTTAATCTCTTTTCCGACTGCCATAAGCTGTCCTACCTTAGTGAACCTTGCCGCCTAAGCGGCAGTGTAATTACCAAGCCTGAGTGCTTTTGAATTTCTCAATACACTCTTTGATGCCGGCTTCGATTTCATCGTTGTAGTCGCCTTTCACGTTGATCTTCGCCATCAAAGCAGCGTATTCGCTGTTGGCGTAGCTCAATAAAGCGGCTTCAAACGATTTGATCTTGTTCACTTCAACGTCAGCGAGGTAGCCGTTGTTGGCAGCGTAAATCACCAAGCCCATGTTGCCAGTGGACATAGGTGCGTACTGAGCTTGTTTCATCAGCTCGGTAACAGCACGGCCGTGTTCCAACTGTTTACGGGTGGCTTCGTCGAGGTCAGAAGCGAACTGAGCGAAGGCCGCCAATTCACGGTACTGAGCCAGAGCCAGACGGATACCGCCGCCCAATTTCTTGATGATCTTGGTTTGTGCTGCACCACCTACACGCGATACCGAAATACCCGCGTTCATCGCAGGACGTACGCCTGAGTTGAACAGGTTGGTTTCCAAGAAGATCTGACCGTCGGTGATCGAAATCACGTTGGTGGGAACGAATGCAGAAACGTCACCGCCTTGGGTTTCGATAATAGGCAGAGCGGTCAATGAACCGGTTTTGCCCGTCACTTCGCCGTTGGTTACGCGTTCTACGTACTCGGCGTTCACGCGGCAAGCACGTTCCAGCAAGCGAGAGTGTAAATAGAACACGTCGCCTGGGTAGGCTTCACGGCCTGGAGGACGACGCAACAGCAAGGAGATTTGACGGTAGGCCCAAGCTTGCTTGGTCAAGTCGTCATAAATGATCAGCGCGTCTTCGCCACGATCTAAGAAGTACTCGCCCATGGCACAGCCAGAGTAAGGAGCAAGGTACTGCATAGCGGCAGGGTCGGCGGCGCCAGCGGCAACGATGATGGTGTGAGCCATAGCACCGTGTTCTTCCAGCTTGCGTACTACGTTAGCAATCGAAGATTGCTTTTGGCCGATGGCCACATAGATACACTTAATGCCTTTGCCTTTTTGGTTGATGATGGCGTCGATGGCCAAAGCGGTTTTACCGGTTTGACGGTCACCGATGATCAGCTCACGCTGACCACGGCCAACAGGAACCATGGAGTCGATGGCTTTGTAGCCAGTCTCTACAGGCTGGTCTACGGATTTACGAGAGATAACGCCTGGGGCAACACGTTCAACGGGTGCGGTTTTGCTGGTGTTCAGCGGGCCTTTACCGTCGATGGGGTTACCCAGAGCATCGACCACGCGACCAAGCAATTGCTCGCCCACGGGCACTTCTAAAATGCGGCTGGTGCATTTGGCTTTTTGGCCTTCTGCCAAGCCTTTATAGTCACCCAGAACCACGGCGCCAACAGAGTCGCGCTCAAGGTTCATGGCGAGGCCATAAACGCCGCCTTCAAATTCAATCATTTCACCGTACATGGCGTCAGCCAGACCGTGAATACGAACAATACCGTCAGAAACAGAGACGACGGTGCCCTCGTTCTGGGCTTGTGAAGTTACATCGAGGCTTTCAATGCGCTTTTTAATAACTTCACTGATCTCAGATGGATTCAGTTGCTGCATGTGCATCGTCCTTCAAATTAGGATTTCATCGCTTCGGCTAATTTAGACAGCTTGCCGGTTAAGGAGCCGTCAATAACCAAGTCACCTGCACGAATGATTGCGCCGCCGATGAGAGACTCATCCACTTCGCTGGTCATGCGTACGTCGCGTTGTAGTTTGGCTTTCAGTGCTTGTGCCAATTTTTGCGCTTGCGCTTCGCTTAAAGGTTGGGCGGCGGTCACGACCACATCCACAACGTTTTCAAGCTGTGCCTTCATCTCTTCAAACAACACGGAGATTTCGGGCAGTAACATCAAGCGTTTATTCTCAGCCAACACAGTGATCAGGTTTTTAGCGGCTGCATTGAGCTTGTCGCCACATACGTCAACAAGAGTTTGAGCTTGTTGGGCAGCGGTGAGCGCTGGGTGCTGTAAGAACTCAGCGACTTTTTCTTCTGCTACACAGGCGGCCAACAACGCCAAGTCGGATGACCAAACATCCAGCTTTTTGCCTTCTTGCGCTTGTGCAAACACCGCTTTGGCGTATGGCCGAGCGAGAGTAGTTAATTCAGCCATGAAAACCTCGCTTAAAGCTCTTCAGCCAGTTGATTGAGCAGGTCGTTATGAGCTGCGGCATCAACCGATTTGCCAAGGATTTTGACTGCGCCAGCGATAGCCAGCTCAGACACTTGCTTACGCAAGGCTTCTTTTGCGCGGTTTACTTCTTGCTCTACTTCAGCTTGAGCAGCAGCGACCAGACGAGCACCTTCGATTTTGGCCGCTTCTTTGGCTTCGTCGATGATTTGGTTTGCGCGCTTGTTCGCGTTTTCAATGATCTCTTGCGCCTGCTCTTTGCTTTCACGCATTTGTGAAGTGGCTTTTTCTTGAGCCAATTCTAAATCACGGGCAGCGCGGTTTGCGGCGTCGAGGCCTTCGGCGATCTTCTCTTGGCGTTCACGCAAAGCTTTAGTGACGGGTGGCCACACAAACTTCATGCAGAACCAAACAAAGAGCGCGAAGGCGATCATTTGACCTAAGAGGGTCATATTAATGTTCACAGCGATATACCTCTTGCCGATTCGTTGAAATGAGATAAAAACACGATCCGAAGATCGTGTTCACTCAATTAAGCACCCATGCCTGGGGCAACAACGAAAATCAGGTACATAGCGATACCAACACCGATCATGGGCACGGCGTCCAACAGACCAGCCATCAAGAAGGTTTTGGTTTGCAGGTTAGGGCCCAGTTCGGGTTGACGTGCAGTACCTTCTAACAGTTTGCCACCGAGGATAGCAAAGCCGATGCCAGTACCTAATGCGCCTAAACCGATCATGATAGCGGCTGCAATGATTACGAGTGCCATATTAAGACTCCAAAGTTACGTTAAGTTAGTGTTGAAAGGGTTAAGGGTTAATTCTATCTGCTTCTGCTAGTGATCTTCGCTGGCCTGGCTTAAGTAAACCATAGTCAGAACCATGAAGATGAATGCTTGCAATGGCAGAATCAGAATGTGGAAGATGGCCCAAGGCAGGTTCAGCAACCATTGTGCATAGAACGGCAGCAGGGCAATCAATAAGAAGATCACTTCGCCTGCGTACAGGTTACCGAAGAGACGCAAAGCCAGAGACAGAGGCTTGGTCAAAAGACCCAGCACTTCAAGGAAGAGGTTAAACGGAATGGCCAGCCAGTGATTAAAGGGATTCAAAGACAACTCTTTGGCAAAGCCGCCCACGCCTTTG
>JAYRHO010000086.1:0-1957 GCA_041907245.1 Saccharospirillaceae bacterium | reverse complement strand
GCCCAAACTGGCCGAGGAGCTGGTTCCTGGCACGGTATCGTTAAGTCAGCTGCTTAGTATTTTGCAGAGCTTGCTGCGTGAGCATGTGCCCATTCGTGACCTGCGCTCCATCGCCGAATCTTTGGCTAGTGGCGCAGGAAAGAGTCAAGAACCCGCCGCCATGGTGGCGCAAGCGCGCTTGGCGCTAAGCCGCATGATAGTGCAAAACATCTACGGCAACCGCGATGAGCTGGTGGTTATCACCCTAGACCCATCGTTGGAACAGTTATTGCTAAAAACCCTACAACAGAGCGCACAGCAGGCGCAGCAGTATGGATTGGTGCTTGAGCCCACTATGGCCGACAACCTTCAACGCTCCTTAGCCGATGCGGTGCAATCGCAAGAAATGGCAGGCAACCCTGCGGTGCTGTTGGTAACCAGCCCACTGCGCGCCGCCATGGCGCAGTTTGTGCGCACAGGCTTAGAGCAGCTGCATGTGTTGGCCTACCAAGAAATACCCGATAACAAGAGCATTACCATAGTCGCCAGCATTGGCGGCAAGTCCTAGTGAGGGCCGAATATGAAAGCGAAACGATTTACCGCTGCAAACATGCAAAGCGCTTTGCGCTTAGTTACCCAAGAGCTGGGTGCGGATGCGCTGATTATCTCCACCAAAAAATTGGCAACGGGCATTGAGGTGCTTGCGGCGCGCGATGCCGCCGAGCCTGCTCCCGCGCCTGCGGTGCGTAGCCATGACGATTTAGTGCGCGCCTTGACGGCCGTTAAAGAGCGTCAAAAGCCCAGCTCAAACCAAGCTGTGCGATCCCAGCGCGCGCCAAGCAAGCCCGTCGAGGCTTGGAATAGCCATCAAACGGCTCAGCCTGCCCGCACGCCCGCACCGCTGCCAAGCGCCGCCAAGAGCAGCCAGGATCAGGCAATGGCGCAGATGCAAAGTGAAATTCAAGAGCTGAAAAAACTGCTCCTGCAACAACAAAAACCCGAGGTTAAAACGCTACCCTTGCTCAGTGCCAGGCTCAAAGCCGAGCTGGGTGAGCATTGCCAGAGCTTAGGCCTGTTGCCCGCTTGGCGCGATAAACTGTTGGAGCAAGCGCAGGGTGCGGATTTTGACAGCGCCAAAACCCTGCTCGACAAAAAAATGTTACAGGACTTGCCCATCTCTTCTTATAAAATCCTCGACCGTGGCGGTATTTTTGCCTTGGTCGGGCCTACGGGCGCGGGCAAAACCACCACCATAGGTAAAATTGCCGCGCATTTTGTCATGCGCAACGGCCCCAAAGCCGTAGCCTTGGTGACTATGGATAACTACCGCGTCGCCGCGCACGATCAGCTGCGTGCTTTTGCGCGCATTTTAGGGGTGGATTTTAAAATCGTTCCCGCCAACGGCAGCCTGAATAAAGTGCTGGATGAGCTCAAGGATAAAAAACTGGTGTTGGTGGACAGTGCAGGTTTGAACAGCCAAGACCCGCACTTTGAAGCACAAATGACCTTGCTCAAAAGCAGCGCCCGCGTGCGCAAACTCTTGGTGCTGCCCTTAACCAATCACAGTCGCAGCCTAGAAGAAACCTATCAACTGTTTAAGCCCTTAGTGCTGTCTGGCTGCATTTTTACCAAATTGGACGAGTGCTTCAGCCTAGGGGCGGCATTGAGTGTGGCGGCGCTTAGCTTCTTGCCCATCACTCTAGTCACGGATGGCCCTCATATTCCCGACGATATTCATTACCCAGAGGCGCAAAAATTGCTCAAAGCATCCGAACAAATGGGGCAGTTGGCTCGATCCAACTGGCAAGATCAAAAACAAATTGCAAACTTTCGCGCTTAACAAGGAGAGATAAGTCTATGGCAAGACATCCTGTGCAGGTCATTGCGGTAACAGGCGGTAAGGGCGGGGTCGGCAAGAGCAATCTTTCCGTCAATCTTGCTATTGCCCTGGCAGAATTGGGACGACGCGTGGTGGTGC
>JAYRHO010000085.1:0-2293 GCA_041907245.1 Saccharospirillaceae bacterium | reverse complement strand
TGGGACGTTGCACAGGGTCAGGCTTTTGCTAAAGCCGATGGTTTTGGCAAGGCGCAAGGCGGCCAAGGTGTCGGCGGTTTCACCGCTTTGGGAAATGGTGATCAGCAGTGAATTGGGGCGCACCACGCTTTTGCGATAGCGAAACTCGGAGGCAATTTCGACGTTACAGGCAATGCCTGCCAAGCTTTCGATCCAATAGCGCGCCACCATGCCAGCGTGGTAGCTGGTGCCGCAGGCGACGATTTGCACCTGCTCGATGCCGCGCAGGTCGCCCATGATGTCGAGGTTGAGCTGGCCATTGAACAGACGGCCTTCCAAGGTGTTGGCGATGGCCAAGGGCTGTTCGTAGATTTCTTTGAGCATGTAGTGGCGAAACTCGCCTTTATCGCCTGCGTCGTAGTTGGCGTTGCTTTCGTGGACGGCGCGCTCTACGGCTTGGTCTTGGCTGTCAAAAACCTGGAGGTGTTCGCGGGTGATTTCTGCCACGTCGCCTTCTTCTAAAAAGGCAAACTTGCGCGTAACGGGCAGAAGCGCCAGCTGGTCTGAGGCGACGAAGTTTTCACCAATACCTAGGCCAATCACCAAGGGGCTGCCAGAGCGTGCTACCACCATGCGTTCGGGCTGTTGGCTATCGAGTACCACCATGCCGTACGCGCCGCGCAGCAGCTTGCGGACTTTTTTTACGGCGTCCAGCAGGCTTGGGGCGCTTTTTAGCTCGCGCTCGACCAAGTGGGCAATGACTTCGGTGTCGGTTTGTGAGGTAAAGACATAGCCTTGGCCTTGCAGCTCGTGGCGCAGGCTTTCGTAGTTTTCGATGATGCCGTTATGCACCACGGCAATGTTGCCTGAAACGTGCGGGTGGGCGTTGGCTTCGGTGGGTTCGCCGTGGGTGGCCCAGCGCGTGTGGGCAATGCCCGTGCCGCCTGGCATCGGGTCGGCTTTAACGGCATCCGCTAGGCTTTGTACTTTGCCTGTGCGGCGGGCGCGAGCCAGCTCGCCTTGCTTGTGAATAATGGCCAGACCCGCTGAGTCATAGCCACGGTATTCCAAGCGTTTTAAGCCTTCTAATAAAATTTCTGCGACATCACGTTGAGCGACAGCTCCGACAATTCCACACATACGAGTTACCTGTTCCTGTTTTAAATGCGTTTTGCGCCCGCCTGATTGCCCGCTTAAACGGCGATAATCACGCGCACGCCCTGTTGTTTGATTTGTTGTTGCAGCGCAGGGATTAAGCCTTCGTCGCTGACCAGTACATCCACCTCGGCCCAAGGCAGCTCGAGGTTAGGAATGCGCCGCCCCACCTTGTCCGACTCGGCCAGTACAATGACCTCGCGCGAGGCGCTGGCCATCACGCGGCTAAGCCCGAGCAGCTCATTGAAGGTGGTAGTGCCGCGCGTCACGTCTATGCCATCACAGCCGATAAAAAGCTGGTCGAAATCGTAAGAGCGAATGACCTGCTCGGCGATTTGCCCCTGAAAGGACTCAGAGTGGTTGTCCCAAGTGCCGCCACTCATCAGCAGGGTGGGCTCGTTATCCAGCTCACGCACGGCGTTGGCCACTTGCAAGGAGTTGGTCATCACCACGAGGCCGCGTTTGCTTTGCAGTTGCGGAATCAGCGCGGCGGTGGTGGTGCCAAAGTCGATGATGATGCGGTTGTGGTCACGAATCAGAGCCGCAGCGGCTTTGGCGATGGCTTGCTTTCGAAGCGAAACTTTTTGTTTATTCTCTTGGCTTAAGTCGCTAAGTTCCTCGGGGAAGGGAATCGCACCACCGTAACGGCGCAAGAGCAAGCCGCTTTGTTCCAGTGCGGCAAGGTCTTTGCGAATGGTGACTTCCGAGGTGGCAAACTCTTTAGCCAGCTCGTCCACCTGAATTTGCCCGCGCTGATTGAGCAGGGTCAGGATGTTGTGGCGGCGTTCGAGGGTGTTGCGTTTGGGCATGTTTTGTAATTTTTAACTTTCGTTTCGAAAGCGTGGCAATCTAACAGAAAAGTTAAAAATTACAAGAAAGCGGCGGGCTTTATTAAGCCAAGGTGCAGTGATTGCGCCCTGCGTGCTTGGATTGGTACAGGGCTTTGTCGGCGCGCTCAAAGACTTGCTCGGGTGAGTCTTTGTTTTGGAACTCGCTGATGCCAAAAGACATGGTGATGCTCACGCGCTCTTTGCGGAAGTTAAAGGGGCTTTGCTCGATGACGATGCGCAGCTTTTCGGCAGCCTTATGCGCATCGACAGCGGTGGTTTCGGGCATCAGGATGACAAACTCCTCGCCGCCGTAACGCGCGACAAAATCC
>JAYRHO010000084.1:0-2868 GCA_041907245.1 Saccharospirillaceae bacterium | reverse complement strand
TGCCATCCAGCACTTGGCGGGTATGAAGGACTCTAAAGTTATTGTTGCTATCAACAAAGACGAAGAAGCTCCTATCTTCCAAGTGGCCGACTACGGCTTGGTTGCCGACTTGTTTGAAGCTGTTCCAGCCTTGGAAAAAGCGCTTTAAGCGACTGCCTTGCCAAAATGCCCGCCGAGTGCGGGCATTTTTTTGCCCAAAAGGCTGGAAAACGCCTGTATTGGCGGGGCTAGGCTCTTTAGCTTGGCAATACTTTAGAGTACATTAAGCCCTTGTTTTTATGGGGTGCTTTGGCAGCCTCAAACGGAATGCGTAACAGAATAATATGGCCGAAATCGATCTGACTCTTTCCCCTGAACCCGTTGCGGGTACGCACTTGGCTACGCGCTTACCCTTTGGTTTTGCCAAGCGTTTTGGCGTCTTGGTTGAGGGCACACAAGAAAACATCCAACTTCTGCACAAAGAAGGCCTAAGCGCACAAGCCATTATGGAAGTGCAGCGTTTTTTAGCCTTGCCTTTTCGTATGCAGGCGGTCAGTCCCGAAGAGTTTAACCGCCGTTTGGGTTTGGCTTACCAAAGCGATTCTTCCGAAGCCATGGAAATGGTGGAAGGCTTGGGCGATGAGATGGATTTAGCCAGCCTTGCCGATTCCGTGCCCGAAACCGAAGATTTATTAGAGCAAGAGGGCGATGCGCCCATCATTCGTTTGATTAACGCCTTGCTGACCGAAGCGGTAAAAGAAAACGCCTCGGATATTCATATTGAAACCTATGAGAAACGCTTAGTGGTGCGTTTTCGCATCGACGGCGTGCTGCGCGAAGTGGTGCAGCCCAAGCGGGCGCTGTCGGCATTGCTTATTTCGCGTATCAAGGTAATGGCCAAGCTCGATATCGCTGAAAAGCGTGTCCCCCAAGATGGCCGTATTGCGCTGCGTATCGGTGGCCGTGAAGTAGACGTGCGGGTGTCGACCATGCCATCGAGCTTTGGTGAGCGTGTGGTTATGCGTTTGCTGGACAAGCAAGCAGGGCGCTTGAGCCTGTCGCAGCTGGGCATGGCTACGCGCGACCTCGCCACCATGCGTAACATCATCAGCAAACCTCATGGCATTATTCTGGTTACAGGTCCTACGGGTTCAGGTAAAACCACGACGCTGTACGGTGCACTCAGCGACTTAAACGACACCAGCCGCAACATCCTTACCGTCGAAGATCCCATCGAATACAGCCTGCCAGGCATTGGTCAAACTCAGGTGAACACCAAGGTGGATATGACCTTTGCCAAAGGTTTGCGTGCTATTTTGCGTCAAGACCCCGATGTGGTGATGATCGGCGAAATCCGTGACTTTGAAACCGTCGATATTGCCATCCAAGCGTCTTTAACAGGCCACTTGGTGCTTTCGACCTTGCACACCAATACCGCCATCGGTGCGGTAACGCGCTTGCAGGATATGGGGGTTGAACCCTTTTTGCTGTCCTCAACCCTGATTGGCGTGATTGCCCAGCGTTTGGTGCGCACCTTGTGCCCACATTGCAAAGAATCCCATATTGCCGATGAAGTCGAGTGCGATGTTCTGCATTTAGATAAGGCCCAGCCGCCAACGATCTACCACGCGAAGGGCTGCGACAAGTGCAATCAGCTGGGCTACAAAGGCCGTCAGGGTATTTATGAAATCATCGAAATCGATGAAAAACTCAAAACCCTGATTCACGAAAAAGCGGGTGAGCAAAAAATGGAAAAATACGCTCGCACCTTAGGACCTGGTATTCACGACGACGGTATTCGTAAAGTATTGGCGGGTTTGACCACGGTTGAAGAACTCTTGCGTGTGGCCAAAGCATAATGGCGGCTTTTATTTACACGGCTCTGGATGCCAAAGGCAAGCAGAAAAAGGGCGTATTGGAAGCCGATAGCGCCCGTCAAATTCGTGCGCAGCTGCGTGATAAAGGCTGGACACCGCTGTCGGTGGAAATCAGCACGCAAAAAGACAAAGACACGCGCTTTTTTGGCTTTGGCCCCAAGCTCTCTACCGCCGATCTCGCTTTAATCACGCGCCAGCTGGCGACTCTGATTCAAGCGGGTTTGCCCATTGATGAGTCGCTCAAAGCCTTGTCGGATCAAACGGGCAAGCAAAAATCCAAGGCCATGATTTTAGCCATTCGCGCCAAGGTGCTAGAGGGCTACACCCTTGCCAAAGCCTTGGCTGAGTTTCCGCGCGCTTTTCCGCATCTGTATCGCTCGACCGTGGCCGCAGGTGAGCACGCAGGGCACTTGGACACGGTATTAAATCGCCTTGCCGACTACACGGAAGCGCGCCAAGCATCCGATCAAAAAATCAAACTGGCGGCCATTTATCCTTTGCTTTTGACCTTGGTGGCCACAGGTATAGTGGTGTGGTTGTTGGCCACAGTCGTGCCCGATATTGTGAATATTTTTATTAAAAACGGCCAAACCCTGCCTGCGCTTACGCAATTTATGTTGGATTTGAGCCACTTTATTACCTCTTGGGGTTGGCTCACGCTCATTTTGATCGTGCTGGGCTTGTTCTTTTTTAGGCTGTCGCTGCGAAAGCCAGGCTTTCGTAAGTCTTGGCATGTTTTTTTGCTGCGTGTGCCTGCTTTGGGCAGTTTCATCAAAGACGCCAACACCGCGCGCTTTGGCAGTACGCTGGCCATTCTTACCAGCAGTGGCGTGCCCTTGGTGGAAGCGATGCGCATAGCAGGCCAAGTGGTGATGAACATTCCCATTCAAGAAGCTTTGGTACAGGCCACGGTCAGCGTCAGCGAAGGTGGTAGCCTGCACAAAGCCTTAGAAGAAACAGGCTATTTCCCGCCCATCATGTTGCACATGGTCGCCAGTGGCGAAAACAGCGG
>JAYRHO010000083.1:0-13670 GCA_041907245.1 Saccharospirillaceae bacterium | reverse complement strand
CGCGGGGTGCTGGCTGGAAAAGCCGATGGCAAAGCGTGCAGACATAAAGTTTTCTCCTATCAAAGTATCAAGAAACGCCAAGCCAGTGTGGCACTAATGACACTGGCAGCAAAACAAAAAACTGTTTTAATAGCGCCTCCAATGATTGCTTGAGGTTCCTCATGGTTCAGACATCCACCAATGCCATTGCTCAACCCCTTCCTCTGAAAAATGGCCAAGTTATTAAAAACCGTATTTTTAAATCGGCTATGAGTGAAACGCTGGGCACAGCGGATAACCGTATGACCCAAGCGCTGATCAACCTCTACGATTGCTGGGCTAAAGGTGGCTCAGGCTTACTGATTAGCGGCAACACCATGATTGATCGCCGCTATTTGGGCGAGCCTTACAACCTTGCTATCGAGGACGAGCGCGACCTGCCCATGCTCAAAGAGCTGGCCAAAGCAGGCACACAAAATGGTTCGCAGTTTTGGGTGCAGCTGAACCACCCTGGCAAGCAAACCATGCGCACGCTGACCAAAGAACCCATTGCGCCTTCGGCCATTGCCTTTCGCCCCGAGATGCAGCGCTTTTTCGCCACGCCGCGTGCCATGACCGAAGCCGAAATCCTCGATGCCATCGCCCGTTTTGGTAAAGCCGCTGCTGTGTGTAAAAAAGCGGGTTTTACGGGGGTGCAAATTCACGCCGCTCACGGCTATTTGATTAGCCAGTTTTTATCTGGCCACCACAACCAACGCACCGACCAATGGGGTGGTAGCGCTGAAAATCGTCGTCGTTTTGTGCTGGAGGTGTACAAGGCCATTCGCGCGCAGGTCGGTGAGGGCTTTGCCGTCGGTATCAAGCTCAATTCCGCCGATTTTCAGCGCGGTGGTTTTAGCGAGGAGGAATCCATCGAGCTGATTCGCACCCTGTCGCAAGCGGGTATCGATTTGATTGAAATCTCGGGCGGCACTTACGAAGCCCCAGCCATGGCCTTAAAAAAATACTCGCAAAAACAATCCACGCGCGAGCGCGAAGCCTACTTTCTTGATTTTGCCGAAAAAGCGCGCGCCATAACCTCTGTACCCTTAGTGGTGACAGGTGGCTTTCGTACTTTGGCAGGGATGAATCAGGCGCTGGAGTCGGGTGCGCTGGATATGATTGGCCTAGGCCGCTTGCTGGCTATCGAACCCGATGCGCCCCTGCGCCTAGTGCAAGGCCAAGATCCCGCCCAGCAGGTAAAGCCCATCAGCACAGGCATAAAAGCGGTGGATAAAATGGCACTGATGGAAATCATGTGGTACGCGCGGCAGATGCACCGCTTGGCTCATGGCAAGAAAACCAAGCCCAACGAATCGGGCTTGATGTCGTTACTGCGCAGCTTGTGGGCGAACGGCCTAGGCACCCTCAAGACCCAAAAACTGCGCGCGTCTTAGTTGGCGGCTAGCTTTTCAATGCTGGGGTAAAACTCTTGGTTTTCTCGTTGGATGCGCTTGACCAAGGCATCCAACGCTTGCTTGGCCTCTTGCACAAAACGCGCAGGATCGGCCTGTATGCGCTCGGCGTATTCCCAGCTGGCGACAAAGGATAAAAAACCCGAGGCTAGGCTCTGCATATCTTCTTGATAGGCTTGCAGCAGTTGTGCAGCTTGGGTTTCGGCTTTGCCAGAAAAACGGGGATAGAGGATTTTATCCTCGCCTGACACATGGGTTTTGACTTTAAAACGCAGCGACATCAGTAGCCGTGCGATTTCATTGCTCTTGGTGACAACATCGCCCTGTACCAGCTGCGCCAGCTGATGGACGGCTTGCAGAATTTCGACGTGCTGCTGCTTATAGATTTCAATATTCATAACATCCTTGCTCATTGAGTGTTCATACTAAAGTAGAACGGCGCAAGCAGTATATACGACTTTGCGCTTAGGTCAGCTAAGGCATAATGACGCGCCTGGGTTTTAAGTGGTACATCTCGACATCGGGAGCCATAAAGAACCCCATTTCCCATGGGTTCTTTAGCACAAACTGCGTGCGAATCGGCTCAAACAGAGAGTGCTCTTTGGGCACGATATAAGCATCGGCTTCAATGATGGTGTAATTCCATTCAATAGCATGGGTGTAAGTAAAAACCGCGCGCGAGTCGATGGCAAAGTGGCAATAGTGGTTGCGCTTGAGCAGCTTGGATTTCAGCGTATTGGGAAAGCTGATAAAGAAAATATCGTCACAAGGCGTAGACAGAAAAGCCAGCACCGTGGTGTGCGGCTGCCCCATGGCCTCGGTCACCAACACCCCGATTTTATTTTCTTTTTCGCGGCCATCGGGAATCGGCTCGTTGCTCAGGGGTGTAATGGCAAAAGGCATATCGGGGCGGTCATCCTGCGCGTGCTGGTAATCGCTGGCGTTAACGCTGTGCACCACTTTATTACCGTAAACCAGCTCAAAATGGCGCGGCACAAGAAACACCGTATTGCCGTCGATAAAACTCACTAGGCCTTTGTACGCGGTGCGATAGACGTGCAAGCTCGCATCGTATTCATCGACGCCTGTGCGATTGTCCAAATGCACAGTGAGCTTTTGCTTGAGGGTAAAGGGATGGCCTTTAGGGAAGTGCAGCTCGAGGGTTTCATCGGGCTTGATGCTAACGCCGCAGATATAAACCCGAGTTTCCCCTGTGCTGCTGTAGCCTGACGCCACACCCAGCACCGGAGAACCTAAAAATGACAGCAAATTCCCCATAACGGCCACCCTTGAAAATGAAATATCTCAAGCTTAGCCGCTATTAGCGTTATTTCTGTTTTTTCAAAAAAGCGTCGATTTCTGCAAAGGCAATGCGGTCGCCCGCATCCGCGCCATAATGCGCTTCAACGATTTTGCCATTGCCATCAATCAGGAAATCCGCTGGCATCATGTTGTTGGTGTTAAGCCCTGCCAAGCCCACCAAGCGCAAACCTTGGATAAGGGTTTTGATGCGCGTAGTAATGGCTTTGAGCTTACCTGCTAGGGATTTTTGAATACCGTATTGCTCATACAATTTGTGCTGGGGGTCGGCCACCACCAAGAAGGGGCGTGGGCGTTGTAACACAAAGCGCTTCACCGCTTCTGGCTCGGAGGCAAAGATGGCAATAATACGCAAGCCTTTGGCCGCCAGCTCATCGTGGCGCTTGGTCAATTCATAGATGCGCACATTACAAAATGGGCAGGCGGCATCACGGAAAAAGGACAATAAAACAGGGTCGCCTGCATTGAGGCTTACGGGCTTGCCGTTTAAGCCAGTTAGATTCAAAGCAGGGGCAGGTGAAGGGGCTTTTAAACGTATAAAGTTATCTCTCAAATTCAAAAACAAAATCGGCGGCTATCGGCTGGTCGGGGAAGACATGAAAGGCACAATGCCCATCCCCTGCCTGAAAGCGTTTTTCGCGCACCACGCGCACACCCAGCAAGCTCATTAGAGTGGAGACAGTGACGCTGCACAAGGGCGGGCGTTCATTGGCAAGGTTTAAAAACGGGCAGTTTTTTTCTACCAGCCACAATCCAGTATCGTCCTCAATGACCTCGGTGAAGGGGTCGTTGGCAAAATAAAAGTTTTTTAAGGCGTGCAATTTCTCGCGCAAGCTCAAGCCCTGCATCTGCTCGCGCCACTGCGCCACCTGCTTTTGACTGATGGCACTGAGTACCGCTTTAAGCGGCTCGCTGCCCAGCTGCTCTTGCACTGTGTCGATGATCTGCACCGTCAACTGGTCGTAATGCTTGGGAAAAAGATGCTCACCCTGATTGCTCAGCGCAAACAGCTGTTTCGGGCGACCAGCACCACCTTGGCTTTCGCTGTGGCTAGCAATCAGCCCTTGCTGCTGCAAGATGTGCAGCTGTTGACGGCAGGCTTCACGCGTCAACCCCAGCTCTTGCGCCAAGGTACTGGCACAGGCCATGCCATGCTTTTTTATCGCAACAATGATGAGCTTACGCGCCTCAGGCAAGGCGTCCAGCTGCGGGTTAACGGATGGAGTTTCTATAACCATCTTTAGTACCTCAATAAAGATGACGAGCATATTACAAGTTTTTACTTGCTTTATCAAAAGGTTCTTTGTATCGTTTTGCAAAGATACGATTTGGAGCACTCTCATGACAAAACATCCCAGTACGGCATCCGCCTTAGCACCCAGCCCCGCTCTGTTCAGCCGCACGCCGCGCCTTGATATCCAAGACCCAAGTGCCATGCGCAAAGCCCTGCGCGACTATTTCACCAACACCTTTGATGAATACACTCGCCTGTTTGATGCACTGAGTTGTGATGAAGCCTTCTATGTGAAACCGATTTCACTGCGCCACCCGCTGATTTTCTATTTCGGCCATACCGCGACTTTCTTTGTAAACAAAATGCTGCTGGCGCGTTTGCTGGATCAGCGCATCGACCAGCGCCTAGAGTCTATTTTCGCGGTCGGCGTGGACGAAATGAGCTGGGACGACCTAAACGACGAGCATTACGACTGGCCCAGCGTGCAAGAAGTGCGCGACTACCGCGCCAAGCTGCGTGCCACCGTATTGACCGTGATTGATAACGCACCCCTGTCCACGCCGATTAACTGGCAGCACCCTTGGTGGAGCATCATCATGGGCGTGGAGCACGAGCGTATCCATGTGGAAACCAGCTCGGTACTCATTCGCCAACATGCCCTTAAATATGTGAAAAACCTAGCAGGCTGGAATAATTGCACCACCAGCGGTGCTGCACCCGCCAACGAACTGATTGCCGTTAAAGGTGGTCATGTGAAGCTTGGCAAAGAGCACAATTCCCCCATCTACGGTTGGGATAACGAATACGGCACCCACGAAGCCGAAGTAAAGAGCTTTAAAGCCTCGAAATTCGTGGTATCGAACCAAGAGTTTTTAGAGTTTGTCGAAGCCGGTGGCTACCGCAACAAGCACCTGTGGACAGAAGAAGGCCAAAACTGGCTGGCGTTTCGCCATCCTGAGCACCCCGAGTTTTGGGTAAAGAAAACCAATGGCTGGCACTTGCGCCTGATGACCGAAGAAGTGCCCATGCCTTGGAACTGGCCAGTAGAAGTGAACTACTTAGAGGCTAAAGCCTTCTGCAACTGGAAAGCCCAAGAAACCGGTAAGCCCATTCGTCTACCCACCGAAGACGAATGGCACTTGCTCTACCACAGCGTGGGTTTACCCGCCAACGACCCAGAAGGGAAAACTTGGAACGCCAACCTGCACATGGAACATTGGGCGTCCTCCTGCCCTGTGAATACTTTCGCTCATGGTGATTTTTATGATGTCGTCGGCAACGTGTGGCAATGGAGTGAAACCCCGATTTACCCCTTTGAAGGCTTTGAAGTGCACCCTTATTACGATGACTTCACCATGCCAACCTTCGACAGCAAGCACAACATCATCCTAGGCGGCTCGTGGATTTCCTGCGGCAACGAAGCGCAACTGGCTTCACGCTACGCCTTCCGTCGTCACTTCTTTCAACACGCGGGCTTTCGCTATGTGGAAAGCACCGCCAAGGTGGAAATCCCGTCCTCACACTACGAAACCGACAGCTTGATGAGCGAATACGCCGAGTTTCACTACGGCGATGAATACTTTGGCGTACCGAACTTCCCCAAAGCCTTGGTCGAAACCGTGATGCCCTATATGCAAGGCCGCAGCACCAAACGCGCGTTAGATTTAGGCTGCGCCGTGGGTCGTGCCAGCTTTGAACTCGCTCGCCACTTCGACCACGTCGATGGCGTGGACTTCTCCGCACGCTTTATCAACCTTGGCGTGCAACTTAATAACGAAGGCGTGTTGCGCTATGCCATCACCGACGAAGGCGACTTGCAGCTCTTTAAAACCCGCAGCTTGGCTGAGCTAGGCTTGGATAAAGTGCCTGCACCTGAATTTACTCAAGGCGACGCCTGCAACCTCAAGCCCAGCTTAACAGGCTATGACTTGGTGTTTGCCGCCAACCTGATTGACCGCTTATACGAACCCGCCAAGTTCTTAAACGACATTCACACCCGCATCAACCAAGGCGGCCTGCTGATGATTGCCTCGCCTTACACTTGGCTTGAAGAACACACACCCAAGGAGTTTTGGCTCGGCGGCTTTAAGAAAGACGGCGAAAGCTACACCACTTTAGACGGCCTAAAAGAGCACTTAGGCAAACACTTCAAACTGATCAGCGAACCCACGCAAGTGCCTTTCGTCATTCGCGAAACCAGCCACAAGCACCAGCACAGCCTGTCCAATGTGACGGTATGGGAGAAGTTGTAATTTTGGCTGCCTAAAGCCTAGGGTCGGGCGGCTCTAGGCTCTAGGCTCTAGGCTCTAGGCTCTAGGCAGCACCCTACCCGCATAATACAACGGCAGCACAAGGTTCTTTTGCTCCAACGGCGACAAGCCTTGTATGCCCGTTAGTTTAATGGTTTTAACGGGGTTATGTTTTTCAATATAGGATTGCAGCGATTTCGCTTGAGTACGTTTTCCGCTTTTAACTTCCACAGGAATGATATTTCCTGCGCCGTCACTTAGGATAAATTCGATTTCCGCACGAGATTCTTGCCATGAATAGGTGGGGTATAGGCCAATAGCCGCCCATTCTTGCTGAACAAAGTTCTCTGCAATAAAACCTTTATACTCAAATGCTTGCTGTTTGGTTTCTTGATAACTTAGCCCTAGCATGTGAGTTAGCAGGCCGACATCAAACATAAATAATTTGACGAAGTTTTCTTTGGCGTAAGCGGCCAAAGGTACTTTCGGCGTGCCTTCGATGGGATAATTTTTAAGTAATAATCGGCACTTTTCGAGCCAATCAATCGCGCTAGCAAAATCGTTGTAGCGTGACTTCTTTTCAAATACTTCTTTAAAGCGAAAGCGTTTAACCGATTCGTCCTGCACGGAAAATAATTGGGTTGGAATGCTGCGAAACACCGCCTCAATTAATTGCGCATTCACCTTGCCTGCATACTTGCCAAAATCACGCTGGTAGCCAGTGATTAAATCTTGCTGAACACGGCGCACCGCGTCGATGCGGTCTAAGATGCTGGCTTCTTTGTGTCGATACCAGACCTTAACGGCTTCGGGCATACCGCCGACAAAATAGTAATCGGTCAGTTTTTCAAATAGCTTGCTGTGGGCTGCCGCGCTATTGGCCTGTTGCTCAAAGGCTTGAATTAAAACGGCTTCTTCGCTGGCCAATAAAAACTCATAAAAACTCAGCGGGCGTAAATCAAATTGCTCAACCTTGCCCACAGGAAAAGCCTGTAATAAGCCAATATTCGAACCGCTGGCGGTGACATAGTAGGTTGGCGTTTGCTCGGCAAAATATTTCAGCGATTGCAGTGCGCGTTCACATTCGCCAATTTCATCAAAAATAATCAGGGTGTCTTCGGGGGTAATCCGCTGGCCAGCCAACAGCTCTAAGTTCAACAAAATATCTTGGGGATTAAGCGAGCCAGCAAAGGCCTCAGCCATCGCGGGGGATTCTAAGAAGTCCACACGAAAAACATTCTTAAACTGAGCACCCAGCAAGGTTTTAAGCAAATAGGTTTTGCCCGTTTGACGCGCTCCATCCAACAGGATAGGTTTGCGTGTGGCTTGCTGTTGCCACTGAATCAAGGCGGTTAAAAGTGAACGCTGCATAGAGTATTACTCAATTTCTTTTGCTAAATTACACTTTGTTGCGCCACTTTTTGCAAGTTTAATACACTTTTATGCGCCACTTTTTATAAAAAACTACATTTTTCTGCGCCACTTTGCCGAGACTGCCATGTTTAACTTTGACACTCCCATTGCTCGTGAACATTCTCACTGTGAAAAATACGATGGTCGCATGGCGAAGTTTGGCCGTGAGGATGTGGTTCCGTTGTGGGTGGCGGATATGGATTTTGCTGCGCCTCCTTGCGTGCAGGAGGCGTTGGCGCAGCGCTTGGCGCATCCTGTGTTGGGCTATAGCTTTGCGCCCGATTCTTTGTACGAGGCGTTGTACGCTTGGTTTGCGCGCCGCCATGCGTGGCAAATTGACCCCGCACAGGTGATGCTCACTCCAGGAGTGGTACCGTCGTTATTTGCGGCGGTGCAAGCATTAACAGAGGAAGGTGATGGTGTCATTGTGCCCACACCCGTATACCCGCCGTTTTTTGCGGCGGTGGAGCGATCACAGCGCAAGTTGTTGGCCTGCCCGTTAAAGATGGCGGGCAATGCCCGCTGCTACGATACCGACACCACCGCCAACATCACCAACGACGCCGTAGCGCCAGCCAGTGGCCGCCACGATGCCTGTCGTTACGAGCTGGATTTTGAGCATTTAGAAAAGCTCGCACCTAAGGCAAAAATGATTTTGCTATGCAGTCCGCATAACCCTGTTGGGCGGGTGTGGAGCAAAGAGGAATTAACCCAACTTATTGATATTGCTTTACGCCATAACTTAATCATCGTCAGCGATGACATTCATTGTGACCTTGTGTTGCGCCCCGCGCCCAACGCCCAGCACCCAACGAACAAACATATTCCTATTGCTACGCTTGCCCCAAAAGAGTTGCGCTTAGTCACCGCCATTGCACCGAGCAAAACCTTTAATATCCCAGGCTTAAATGGCTCGGCTCTGGTGGTATCCCATGCGCAGGACAAACGTGCGATTTCGCAGGTGCTGGCGCGCTTGCCCGTTAGTCCCTTTAACCCGTTGACTATGGCGGCCTTTGAAGCGGCCTATGCGCAGGGAGAGTCTTGGCTGGAGGCGCTGCTGCCCTACCTTTCGGCCAATCGTGATTGGGTTATACAACAGTTAGTAGGCTCACCTATAACCCCAAACTGCCCCGAAGCTACAGCCTTGATGTGGCTGGACTGCCGAGCTCTAGGCAAAAACAACGCTGAGCTGAAAGAGTTTTTTGTGCAGCAAGCAGGGTTAGGGTTAAACGACGGCCAAAGTTTCGGGGCTAATGGCGAAGGTTTTATGCGCCTCAATATCGGCACACAGCGTGCGGTGTTGGTACAAGCACTCGGCCTGCTTGGCGAAGCTTTATCTATGCTCTAACAGTGCGTTGCCACCAAGCACCATCTTAAGCCGATTTCCTACAAAGTCCTCATGGGCTTCTATACTCAAAACGCCTCTTGTTTGCTGTGGAATCGGCCATGAAAAACCAATCCCTTACCTTAAAACTTTTTATTGCGAGCTTGGGTATTGTCGCGCTGATGGCGCTGATGATGGTCTGGCGCAGCTATGTCGGCATTAGCGAATTAAGCCACAACCTAACCTCGGCCACCGAGCGCAATCTGTCTGCGGCGGTTGTCAGTCGTTTGCAGGCTGAGTCCTTGGCCTACGGCGAGCAGATTGCAGGCTATATCAATTCCGCTTATCGCGTTCCGCGCGTACTGCAACGCAGCATTGAGGGCAGCATTGAATCTAAACACCCCTTGTCGCGCGACCAGCTCAATGACCTCACTGAAGCCGCCCTAGCCAACAATCCCGACATCAGTGCCACTTATACCCAGTTTGAAGCCAACGGTTACGATGGCAAAGACGCCGAATTTGTTGGTACTTCTGCCAAACACACCAACTCGCAGCTAGGGACGGTGGATATTTACTGGCGACGCTTAAGCGCCGATAAAATCGTGCAAGAATCCATAGCCGTGAACGACAAATACCTCGATAACCGCAACGAGTTTGGTGTGCGTGAATCCGAGTGGTATCTGTGCTCACACGACACGAAAAAGCCCTGCATCATGGAACCTTACCCCTATGAAGTCAGCGGCGATCGCATTTTGCTGACAAGCCTAGTGATGCCCATAGTGGTGAACCAAAAGTTTCGCGGCATAGTGGGTGTGGATATTGAGCTGCCTTTGTTTAAAACCTTGGTTGATGAGCTCAGCCAAAGCCTCTATGGCGGCCAAGCCAAGGTCACGCTACTTAGCCCGCTCGGGCTGATTATCGCCTCCAGCCATTATCAGGATAAGCAGCTGCGCCCTCTGGCCGAAGCCATGCCGCAGCTGGGTGAAAGCTTGAAATCGCTGCATATTGGCTCGGGATTATTGGATAGCGATGACAGCCTCTATATCGCCAAAGCCATCAAAATCCCAACCGCGAGCACCCAGTGGTCCTTACTGATTGAGCTGCCCAAATCTGTAGCTATGGCGGAGCTAACCGCACAGCAAGAAATGGCGCGCGCTGAAATAAAACAAACGCTGTGGGGGCAGCTGGTCGCAGGTTTCTTATTAAGTGCCGTATCCATGGTGGCCATAGTGCTGTTGCTGCGCTCTATTACTCAGCCCTTAAATACCTTAAACAACCAAATTGCGCAGCTGGCCAGCGCCGATGGCGATCTATCCAAGCGCCTTAACCTCGATACCCATGCCGAGCTGATTAGCCTTGGTGGTAACTTCAATCGCTTTATGGAAAAGCTGCGAGACATGGTGCTGTCGCTGAAAGAAATCGGCCAGCAAGTACGCGCGGAAGCCAAACAGAATCTGTCCGTCAGCGGTCAAGCCAACCAAGCCACCGCCGACCAACAAAGTGAGATTGATAACGTCGTCACTGCTACCCAAGAAATGTCGGCCACGGCACAAGAAGTCGCACGCATCGCGGCCGATGTATCCAGCCACACCAAAGACATTCACAGCAATGTCACAGACACGCAAACAGAGCTATCCAAAGCCGCAGACGCTTCCGCCAGCCTAAGCAACAACATGCACGGTGCCAGCGAGGCCATCAGCCGCGTATCCAATCGCTCTGAGGACATTAATCGCATCTTGGTGGTGATTGGTTCCATCGCCGAGCAGACCAACCTGCTGGCATTGAACGCCGCCATCGAAGCCGCGCGCGCAGGCGAGCAAGGCCGAGGCTTTGCTGTGGTGGCCGATGAGGTGCGCACTTTGGCCAGCCGCACGCAAAGCTCGACCACCGAAATCAACACCATGATTCAAGAGCTGCAACACGAAGTAGAACAAGCGGTCGCCATCATCAACAGCGGCAGTCAACAAGCCAACCAAACCATGAACATCACCCGCACCGCTTATGAATCCTTGAACCAAGTGGTGGAAGCCATTACCAACATCACCGACAACATTCGCCAAGTCGCCACCGCCGCCGAGGAGCAAAGCGCGGTTAGTGAAGACATCACCAAAAACCTCACTATCATTGGTGATGCGGCTCGTACCTTAGCCAGCCTTGGCGAGCAAGCCAGCCGCAGCAGCGCCAATGTCACCAGCCAAGTGGACAAGCTGGATCGTCAGCTCGGTGCATTGCGCACCTAGTCGGCAACCAGAATGACGCGTTTGCCACTCCACTGCCCTTGCTGCATATCGGCTAGGGCTGCTGGGGCCTGGTTAAAATCAAAAGTGCGAACAGGCAAGGGTTGAAGCTTGCCTGCCTGAAACAACGGCAGCAGGCTGTCGTTAAAACGGCGCGCCAAGGCAATGCGCTGATCCAACGGCTGGCTGCGCATGGTCATAGCATGAATTTTTAGCCTTGCCGTGAGCAGGCTAAAAAGATTGAGCTGAGTTTGCACTCCCGCCATCACCCCAACCGAAACCAGCACACCCTCAGGGCGCAAGGCCGAAAGCAAGCTGTTCCAGTCTGGGCCAAGCATATCCATGATAACCGCCACACCTTCTGGGCAGAGGGCTTTCACCTGCTTGGCGAGATCGGCATTTTCTTCAACGCAGGCCGTTAAACCCAAGGCCTGCGCACTGCCTAGCTTGGCCAAATCACGGCTGGAGCCGATGGCGCGTGCGCCCAAAGCCTGCGCCAGCTGCACCGCCGCCAAGCCCACCGCCGCCGTAGCAGGGCGAATCAAGCAGGTCTGCCCAGCTTGCAGCTGACCTTCAAGGAATAAGGCGCGAAAGGAGGTTAAAAAGGCTTCGGGAATGCTGGCGGCCTGAGCAAAGCTCAGCCCTGTAGGGATACTTAAAACTTCCAACTCATGCACACAAAGATGCTCGGCATAAGCGCCGCTGGGAATCAACCCCATCACTACTTCGCCGATTTTGTGCCCGTGTACGCGCTCGCCCACGGCGACAATTTCACCCGCGTATTCAAGCCCTGGAATACTGGAATCAAACCCAGCAGGCGCTGGGTATAAGCCTTTGACTTGCAAGAGGTCGGCGCGGTTTACGCCTATGGCTTTCACGGCTATGCACAGCTCTTGCGCCCCCAGCGTCGGCATGGGTTGGTCTACTTGCTTGAGACTGTGATCCGCTTGAATTTGCCATGCGCGCATAACGCCTCCTATTTTAAGCGCCGATAACCCCCAGGCACTTGTTGCAAAAAGCCCTGCAACTCCAAATCCAACAACTGGGGCAGAAGCTGCGCAATGCCCATATCGGCACGGACAGAAATGGCATCGGTGGAGGTAGCGGTGTAGTCAATGTGGGTTAAAAGGTTGGGAGTGTTGCCCTGTTTGGGTTCTGAAAAAAGCTCGGCTTGTGCGCCTGAGCTTAAGTTTAATTCTTGTAAAACTTCAGCGGCATTTTGCACCAGCACCGCACCATCTCGAATCAGCTGATGACAGCCGTGGCTGAGCGGGTTGGTTACCGCACCTGGCAAAGCAAAGACTTCGCGGCCTTGGTCGGCGGCAAGTTTGGCCGTAATCAGCGAGCCGCTCTTTAGCGCGGCTTCAACCACCACCACGCCCAAGCTCAGGCCGCTAACAATGCGATTGCGCGACGGAAAGTTTTGCGGCTGCGGAGCAAAGCCCAGCTCAAACTCCGACAGCAGCAGGCCCTTGCCCACCAACATTTGCGCCAAGCCCACATGACGCTGTGGGTAAATCACATCCACACCGCTGCCGAGCACGGCAATGGTGCTGCCCGCGCTGATTGCACCCTGATGCGCCGCACCGTCTATGCCCAAAGCCAAGCCACTGACGACAGTGACGCCCGCTTTAGCCAGCTCGGCGGCGGTCGCTTGCGCCCACTCCAACGCATAGGGCGTGGCGTTGCGGCTGCCGACCATGGCCACACAGGGTTGTTTTAAGCACTCAAGATTGCCTTGGTAATACAGAATCAGCGGAGCATCGGGCAGGCTGCTTAGCGCCTGCGGATAAGGCGCAACGCCCGCCAGCAACACGCCGCAGCCCTTGCGCTGCCGCCACGCTTGCAGCTTATCGAAGCCCAGGCTTAGGCTTTCATCCGTTTGCCAGCGTTGCACGGCTTCGTCTTTTAGCCCCATGGCTAAAAGCTGCGCAGCTGTGGTGCGCGCCAAATCGCGCGGGTCTGAGAGTTGATTGCGGATACTATTGAGGGTGTTGGGGCCGATGCCATCAATATGGCTCAGCCGCCACCATGCGAGCAGCTGCTCGTCCTTGAGCATAGAGATCCCCTAAAGTGCAGGATTTTCGAAAGTATCACCCACGCTTAGGACGCGCGAAGTACGCAGTACCAAGGCGTAAGCCAGTTTTTCTGTGGTGCGAAACACCATGATAGTGCCCGCTTGTTCCGAAGGTAGGCGGACTTTATCCCCCGCTTTGCGGTCGTACACCACCGCACCCGCTTTGGATACTTGCAGCACAGCGCCTTTTTCTAAGCCTTCGCGCTCACCACGGTTGAGCACCACTATGTCGAACTGGCCGATATTGGCCATGCCCGATGCCGAGGCAATGATGCGGCCACTCACCGCCTTGGCAGGCGCTTTAGGGAAATAAGTGGTGTTTAAATCGCCCTCGGCGTTGCTAAGCAGCACGTCGCCAATGGCCACTTGCTGATTGGTGCGAT
>JAYRHO010000082.1:0-2922 GCA_041907245.1 Saccharospirillaceae bacterium | reverse complement strand
GCCTTTGGGGGTAATTTTTAGGGGCGAGAGTTTGCCGAAAAACTCAGCCAGCGTCCAGTGTACTTGCGCCCGTTACACGGTTGCGGCCATTGTGTTTAGAGGCGTAGAGCGCTTGGTCGGCACGCGCTACCAGTTCACTTAGGCTTTCGCCTTCGCCACGCCATTGGGCGATGCCGCAGGAGAAGGTGACTTTTAAGCCCTTGTCGTCGTGCTGCAAGTTGGCAAAGCCTGAACGAATGCTGTCGAGCACCTTTATGGCCTGCTCTTCGTTGGCATCAAACAAAACCACGCCAAACTCTTCGCCACCGTAGCGGCCAATGGGGTCTTGGCGGCGTAAGTGTTGGCGTAAAAAGAGCGACAGGTTACGAATCACTTGGTCGCCCACAGGGTGGCCGTAGGTGTCGTTGACCTTTTTAAAGTGGTCGATGTCTACCATGGCAAAGCACACTGGGGTGTTGCCTGCGCGTTTGAGCAGGTTTTGCAGTGCGCCCAAAATATGGGTGTGATTAAGTAGGCCAGTGAGGCTATCGCAGGCGATGAGTTTTTGCAGTTGGTGCGCCCGTTTAATGCGGTTACGCACCGTGGCCACCAGATGGTCGGCTTGCGTGGGTTTGGTTAAAAAGTCTTCCGCGCCCTGTGCCATGGCTTCGAGTTGCCGCTGCTTATCTTCTTCGCCCGATAAAAAAATAATGGGCAGATTCAGGTGTTCCTTGTGCTGGCGAATGATGCGCGCCAGTTCCACCCCTGTGCATTGCGGCATATACATATCGAGCAAAACCAAGTCGGGGGAGAAAGTACTGAGTTTATTCAGCACCTCAAGCGGCTGTGCGCAGGTTTCGGTCAGTATGCCTGCTTGATTGAGGATTTTGGTGTTGTAGTGCAGCTGCGCTTGGGAGTCGTCCACCACCAAAACTTTGGCGGGCGCTTCGGGTGTGCTGTCTAAAATTTTCTCCAGCTCGTCGATGATGTTGTGAGCTTGGCTGCCAGGGTAAAGCCCGATACCGCCTGCGCGCATCAGCTTGAGCTGATCGGCCAAAGACGGGCGTTCATCTTGGTAAACAAAAATAATAGGTAGGGGCTCGTCGCGGTGCTGTTGCAGCTCTTGCACTAAGGCAAGGCCTTGGTATTCGCCGCCAAAATGCACACCAATCACCAGCGCCGCAGGATGGCGCAACTCGAGATTTTCGTGCAGCTGCTCTGGAGTGCTGTAGACGTTGGAGCGCAGCCGAAAATAGTGCATTTGCTTCGCCATCAGCTCCGCTTGCACGGTGTTTTCTAGCGCCAAGTACACAGGCTTGCGTTCGCGAAAGGGGATGCTGTCGTTGTCGTCTTTGCGGCGCAAGCTGGTGCGGCTTAATTCAATCAAAAGGCTGTTGAGCTTATCGAGCTGATCGGAGCTTGGCGCTTGATTGGGCTTGAGCGTGGCAAAGACTTGCAAAAGCTCTAGGCTAAGTTTGCTGTGCTCTTGTGCATCAAAGCGTTCGGCAAATTCCAACAGCTTTTGTGCGCCTTGGGCAAAGCCTCTGAGGCTTTGTTCGCTCCAGTTCAGCTCGGGTAGATGTTGCCACAGCTCGACGACTTGTCGAACCTGATGCAATACGCGTGAAGAAAAATGTTGGCGCAGCTTTTCAGTCGCGCTTAAAGGGGTGTCCGTCATAAGGTGAGTTCTGCTTTTATTACGCTATGCTGTATTCCGTTGCGGGCATTGTACTGGTTTTTATGGCGTTATTGGCGAAAAAAAATACACTTTTTGCGCTGGGTTGTTTTGGCCTTGGGCTTTTCGGCTACCTGGTGCAAGCCAGTGCTCCCCAGGTCGTGCCCGATGCCTTGGTGCAACAAGCTTTGCGCGATTTTGGCGAGGGTGCGCAGGCGCGCGTACAACGCTGGCAAGCGCTATTTCCACAGCTGCAAGACGTCGATGAGGCAACCAAACTCAAAGCAGTAAATGCCTTTTTTAATGCAGAAATTCGTTTTGTCGGCGATTTAAAACATTGGAAAAAAGACGACTATTGGGCCACGCCTTACGAAGCCTTAAGCACGCACGGCGGCGATTGCGAAGATTTTGTGATTGCAAAATACCACGCCTTGCGCCATTTAGGGGTGGACGGAGACAAGCTGCGCATTACCTATGTAAAAGCCATTCGTTTAAATGAAGCGCATATGGTATTAACCTACTTCCCTACCAAAGATGCCGTGCCGCTGGTGTTGGATAACCTGATCGGTATTATCGCCAGCGCCGATAAACGCTCCGATTTGGTTCCTGTATACAGTTTTAATGCCGAAGGTATGTGGCTGGAACGCATGAAAGGCGAAGGCGTGCGTATGGGTAATCCCAATAAGCTCGACCTGTGGACGGATTTGCGCGTGCGTATGCACAAGCTGGGCTTAGATTTATAACAAAAAAGGATAAGCTATGAGCTTAAGACAACAATTTTCTTTGCTGACGAGTTTACTGGTTATCGTGCTTTTTATAGGCAGCTTACTGCTAACTATTACTAATGCTCGCCATGCCTTTGAAGAGCAGCTCAATGCCCGAGCTTACGATGCCTCCAGTGCGTTGTCCTTGGCGCTGTCGCAAGTTGGCAACGATGAAACCTTGCAGCTGCGCCTGATCGACGCGCTTTATGATCGCGGTTTTTTTGCCAGTATCGAGTTTCACAAAGTAAATGGTCAAAGCCTGTATAAGCGCAACATGGATGCTTTAGCGGCGGAACAATCACCGCTGTGGCTGGCGCGTTTTCTGCCCATTGCCGCCTTGCCCGCGCAAACCGATGTGATGCAGGGCTGGCAGCGCATAGGTACGGTAACGGTCAGCAGTTACACAGGCATAGCCTATCAAGACTTATGGACGCTGATTCGCACTGAGCTTATGTGGTACGGCTTGGTGTTGGTGCTGAGTTTGCTTGGGGTGCAATGGATGCT
>JAYRHO010000081.1:0-2231 GCA_041907245.1 Saccharospirillaceae bacterium | reverse complement strand
CCTCCAACGCAGGCGCACAGGCGTACAAACCCGCCACCTCCACCATCAACTGTACGGTGTCGGCCACCATCGGCGACTCGATGAACGACATTTTGGCCAAGTTGCACGAAGCAGGGCTGACCTTAAAAGCAGGTTGCGGCATCGGCTATGAGTTTTCCACTTTGCGCCCCAAGGGTGCTTATGTGTCGGGTGCAGGGGCTTACACCTCTGGCCCGCTGAGCTTTATGGATATCTACGACAAGATGTGTTTTACCGTGTCCTCGGCGGGTGGGCGTCGTGGTGCACAGATGGCGACCTTTGACGTAGGCCATCCCGACATCGCCGACTTTATCCGCGCCAAGCGTGAAAGTGGGCGCTTACGCCAGTTCAACCTGTCGTTGCTGATTACCGAAGGCTTTATGCACGCGGTGGAGAGCGACAGCGACTGGCAGCTGGCCTTCCCTGTAACCGCCGAAGAAGCCCAAACCGACAAGCTCGATATCCACAACCCCGAGCAAGTGACCTGGCGCACTTGGTCAAATAGCGCGAACTACATCACGCGCGAAGATGGCTTAGTGGCGTGCCGCATTTATCGCACCGTCAAAGCGCGTCGTATTTGGGACATGATTATGAGCTCCACCTACGACTTCGCCGAACCCGGTTTTATTCTGATCGACCGCGTCAACGAGATGAACAACAACTGGTTCTGCGAAGAAATCCGCGCCACCAACCCCTGCGGCGAGCAGCCCTTGCCCCCGCATGGCGCGTGCTTGCTCGGCTCGGTCAACCTCACCCTCTTTGTGCGCGACCCCTTTACTGAAAACGCCCGCTTCGACTGGGATGAGTACCGCAAGGTGGTGGATATTTTCACTCGTATGCTCGACAACGTCGTAGAAATCAACGGCTTGCCCTTGCCACAGCAGCGCGAAGAAATCTTCCGCAAGCGCCGTCACGGCATGGGCTTTTTGGGCTTAGGCTCTACCCTGACCATGTTGCGGATGAAATACGGCAGCGCGGAATCTTTGGCCTTCACCGAGCAGGTTTCAAAAGAAATGGCGGTACAGGGCTGGCGCACAGGCCTGAACTTGGCCGAAGAAAAAGGCGCCGCGCCCATTATGGATGAGGACTTTATCATCACCAGCGCCATGCTGGCGCAGCGCCCCGAAATGAAAAAAGACGGCTTAAAAGTCGGGCAAAAGGTCAAAGGCAAAGTGCTTTGGGCTAAGTACAGCCGCTATATGCAGCAACTGGCCGAAGAAGACAGTGAGCTGGCCGCTGCCTTGGCGAAAAAAGGCGCGCGCTTTACCCACCACACCTCCATTGCGCCCACGGGCACGATTTCTTTGTCCTTGGCGAACAACGCCTCCAACGGCATCGAACCCAGCTTTGCTCACCATTACTCGCGCAACATCATCCGCGAAGGCAAAAAATCCAAAGAAAAAGTGGACGTGTTCAGCTTCGAGCTTTTGGCTTATCGCGCCTTGGTCAACGCCCATGCCATGCCCTATGTGCAAGGTGAAAACGCGCTGCCTGAGTACTTTATTGCCGCCGATGATGTCAGCCCCACCCAGCACGTCGATGTGCAAGCGGCGGCGCAAAAGTGGATCGACTCCTCCATTTCCAAAACCGCCAACGTGCCTACCGATTACCCCTATGAAAAGTTCAAAGACATTTATCTTTACGCTTACAAACAGGGCTTAAAAGGCTGCACCACCTTCCGCTTTAACCCTGAAGCCTTCCAAGGCGTGTTGGTAAAAGAAGAAGACTTGGCCAACACCACCTACCGCTTCACCTTGGAAAACGGTCAAGTCATCGAAGTGAAAGGCAATGAAGAAATTGAATACGACGGCGAAATGCACAGCGCCGCCAACCTCTACGACGCCTTAAAAGAAGGCTACTACGGTAAGTTTTAAGGAATCATTATGAGCATCAAATTAGACAGCAAGATTGTTAGTTTCCAAGTGGTCAAACCCGCCGAAGAAGCCGCTGCCAAAGCGGCCGCCGCCCAGGCCAACGAACCCACATGGGAAGAAATGCACGAGCACATCAACCGCCCGCAACATTTGGAAGGCACGACCTACAAGATCAAGCCGCCCATTTCCGAGCACGCCATTTATGTCACCATCAACGATGTGGTGCTCAACGCGGGTAGCGAGCACGAAGTGCGTCGCCCTTTCGAGATTTTCATCAACTCCAAAAACATGGAGCACTACCAATGGATTTCGGCGCTGACGCTGATTATTTCGGCGGTG
>JAYRHO010000080.1:0-2774 GCA_041907245.1 Saccharospirillaceae bacterium | reverse complement strand
GTCGCAGGTTCGACTCCTGCTGGGCGGGCCATCTTTTTTTATTTTACTTCGCCTGCACAAACGTAAACGCCGCGAAACTGTCTTGCGTTAAGCTGCCTAAATACAAAGTATTGCGATGCTGTTTCACGCTGGTTACAGGTGCAAAAGCCGCAGGGCTGTTATCTTGTAAATTTGCGACCACTTGGCCGTCTTCGTTTAGCCCCAAAACAAAGGCATGGCGAGCAGGTTGCGGCTGCAAAAAACTGGGCAAACGGAAAAAAATTTTTCTAAGCCAAGGATAAGGTGCAGCAAAATCCAACAGCGCATTTCTGGGGGCAAATAAAGCGACCCAAAATACACCCTCACGATTACTGGAAATGCCATCGGGGATGCCGGGTAAATTATGGTAAAAAATATCGGACGTACCCGCTTTTTCACCTTTCAGCCAATAACGCACTATGTCGTAATTACCCGTTTCGGTCACTAAAACAAAGGATTCGTCCTGAGCCAGTGCGACGCCATTAGCAAACTCTAAACCACTAAGCAAAACCTGAGTGTGTTTGGTTTCAGGGTCATATTGCAATAAGCGGCCGTGACCGCCGTGTTCGATGACATCATCGCGCGCGTGCAAAGCTGGGCCAAATTTGCTGCTGGCATCGGAAAAATAAATTTTTCCATCTCGGGCGACATCCAGGTCATCGGTAAACTTAAAAGGCACGCCCTCGGCGCTTTGGCTGAGCGTTTTTAGCTCGCCTGTTGTGGTATTTAAACTTAATAAGCCTTGGATGCCATCGGCGATGATCAGCGCGCCATCGGGAGCAAACTCCAGCCCCAACGGGCGGCCTTGCGTATTGGTTATTTCTTTGGCGTTTTCACCCTGTAAATCAAAACGCACAATACGACCATCTTCGTAACCCGTATAAATAAAACCCTGTGCGTCGATGGCAATACTTTCAGGGCCTACGCCTACTTTTAAAGCGAGCCTGCGCACATTTTCCAATAAATCATTGCTGGTGTATTGGCCTTCGAGCTTAGGAATGCTGGGCGCTTGCCAAGCTTTGGGTTCAACCGCCACTGGCCAGAAAAACAAATAAGCAAAAACGCCCAGCACAAGCAGCGCAGAAAGGATTTTTTTCATATTATTTTCTCGTTATTTTAATAATAAAAATCTTGGGCTTTAAAATCTTGCCAAGGCCAGCACCGCCACAGCAAAAAGCGCCAGCACCAAGCCTAGTACATTGCTGCGCGTTAATTTTTCTTTAAATAAGCCCGCGCCCACCAGCGTACCTAAAATAATAACGCCCATGTTCATACTGGCAAAAACCAATGCAGGCTCTTTGGCCATGCTTTGATGCGCTTTGATATAAAAAAGAATGTTGGCGAAATTAAACGTACCCAGCAGCAACGCGCCTATTAAGCTGTGCCAATGCCAAACTAATTTTTGCTGAGCATGCCGTACTATTAAATACAAGCTCAGCAACAGCAGCGCCAACACAAACACGGCAAAGAGCACATCGGCAAAAGCCATGTGCGCAAGCGCACTCATTTGTTTAAAGAGAATATCAATCACGCCCATACCGAAAAAAACCAACACGGGCCAACGCCAAGCGCGCGGGGTTTTTAGTGCGGATTTTTCTTTGTGCACTATCAATAATATGGCCATAAAACCCAGTATGAGCCCTGTGCCTTTGAGCCAAGTAAAGGTTTCACCAAATAATAAAAATGCCGCTGCTAGGGGCACCAATAAAGACAAACGCTGTGCCGCGTCGGTGCGCACTATGCCGACCTGCTCCACCGATTTAGCCAAAATTAAAAATAAACTGGGCAGCAACAGCCCCAGCGCCAGCAGCACCCACCAAGCTTGGCTGGGTGCGCCTTGCATCAAGGCATAAGGATTGGCATTTAAAAATAGCAAACACAGCGCGGCGGCCACGGCATAGCCACCTGCAATGACTTGGCGAATATCCCAGTGCGTGCGCGCCGTGATTTTTAGCAGTATGGAAACCAACACACTGCTGATGATACTTAATAATAAGAAATCCATAAAAAGCGGAGCATGCCCCGCATTCCTTTATTCGACCGTCAGAATTTTGCAGGTGTTGGTGGTGCCGATTTTATCCATGCGATCGCCGTGGGTGAGCAGCACTAAATCGCCACTTTTTAAAATACCTGTATCGCGGATGCGCTCGATGGCCAGCTGGCAGGTATCGTAAATATCGCGAGCGGCATCGGCCTCAAAATACAGCGGCGTCACCCCGCGATAGAGGTTGCACCAAGCCAGCGTTTTGGGGCTTTGTGCCAGCGCAAAAATCGGCAAGCCCGAGCTTATGCGTGACAGCAATAATGGCGTCGTGCCAGAGTGCGTCAGCGCAATAATGGCTTTCACTCCTGCCAGATGATTGGCGGCGTACATAGTGGACATGGCCAGCGCTTCTTCGACCGAATTAAATTCGACATTCATGCGGTGGCGCGAGACGTTAATACTGGGGTGTTTTTCCGCACCCAAGCACACATTACTCATGGCCAACACGGTTTGCTCAGGGAAATTACCCGAAGCGGTTTCGGCAGAGAGCATCACCGCATCGGTGCCATCGACCACGGCGTTAGCGACGTCCATCACTTCGGCGCGCGTAGGCAGTGGCGCGTTAATCATGGATTCCATCATTTGCGTGGCGGTAATGACTGAACGGTTTAAATCGCGCGCCATGCGAATCATTTTTTTCTGCACGCCCATCAGCTGAGCATCGCCAATTTCCACACCCAAATCGCCGCGTGCCACCATCACCGCATCGGAG
>JAYRHO010000079.1:0-2537 GCA_041907245.1 Saccharospirillaceae bacterium | reverse complement strand
TTTGTTTTATTAAGTAGTGAGTGTTATGTCTTTTGGTCGTTTTATCGCCCTCGTCAGTTTTATTTTTCCCATCGGCACTATTGCCCTGACATACCTGATTGCGGTGCAACAAGGTACAGCGCCTGGATGCAATCCTTTTTTAGAAGGCTGCACCGATATCACTCATACAGGTATGAAAGGCGCGGCGGGATTTTTCTTTCGCGGCGGCTTAGTCGCGGCCTGTTCGTTTTTAATGCTGTGGTGGCTGGTGATGCATCTGTGGCTTAAAAACCATGTGCATCGCTACGCATTAAGCCTGATGACTTTGGCGGGCGTAGTGGGCGCTTTTGGTTTAATAATTGGCACGGCGGTGCTGCTGCCTGAAAAATCGCAAAGTCCTTTTAGCTTGCACGTCACGGGCGCGAATTTATTTTTCCAAGGCACAGTGGTTGCCATTTTACTGAGTTATTTTTTTATTGTGCTGGCGCGTAAAAAAGGTCTGAGTGTGCCCTCGTTTCGCATGAAAAGTTTTATTCTGTTGGCTTTAGTTTTTATGGCCGCAAGCGTAGAAGGAGTGGCCATTACTGTGGGCATGTCCAATAAAAGCCGCATCATCGAATGGTGGGGTACGCTCTTTGTCGGCTTGTATTTTTTAAGTGCTTATTGGGATTGGGCGAATATCCGTTTGGTCAGTGTGGAAGATAAAAAATGAGTTTAATTCCGCGCATTTATTTTCCCGCTGCCACAGATTTAAATGCCACTTACACTTTGGATGAAGACAGCGCCGCGCATTTATTGCGCGTGCTGCGTTTAGGCGAAAATGCCAGCATAAAAGTGTTTAACGGCATGGGTAAAGAATTTGCCGCCGTTTTAAAGAACGTACAAAAAAAATCCGCCGATTTTATGGTGCAAAGCTGCACGCGCGACGAGTCAGAGCCTGAATTAAAATTGCATTTAGGCCAAGTGATTTCCAAAGGCGACCGCATGGATTTCACCATACAAAAAGCCACTGAGCTTGGCGTGGCGGAAATTACACCGCTTTTTAGTGAGCGCTGCGAGGTGCGCTTAAATAACGAACGCATGGATAAAAAAATCGAGCATTGGCAAGCGGTGGCGGTGAGTGCTTGCCAGCAAAGTGGCCGCACCTATGTGCCCGTGATTCACGAGCCTGTGCATTTTAGCCAGTGGTGTAACACTGTGCAGGCTGATTTACGTTTGGTGCTGCATCCGCATCAGCAACAACCTTTAACAAAATTGGCAACGCCGAAAAATATTGCTCTGCTTATTGGTCCAGAAGGCGGTTTCAGTGAATTGGAAATCACTCAGGCGATGCAGCAAAGTTTTACTGGCTTGCAATTAGGGCCACGCATTTTACGCACCGAAACAGCCGCCTTGGCGGCGCTGTCGGTGTTGCAGTATCAATGGGGCGATTTGGGTTCATAATTTTTAAGTGGTAACCGCATGGCAAAAAAAGACGAATTTGTATTTGAAACGGCACTGGCCCATTTAGAGCAGCTGGTAGCGCATATGGAAAGCGGCGAATTGTCCTTGGAAGATTCGTTGCAGGCTTTTGAGCAAGGCATCGCGTTAACGCGCCAATGCCAAGAGGCGTTAAGCAAAGCCGAACAGCGCGTGCAAATTTTAATGGAGCAAAATGGCCAGTCCGTGCCTCAGCCGTTTTTAGGTGGTGGCGATGACTGATTTAGCGCAGGCCTTGCGTGAGGTGATCGTGCGTGTTGAGGCGCAGCTTCAGCAAAAAATCGACGAATTGCAGCTGGCAGACCCACGTTTAAAAGAGGCCATGGCCTACGGCGTATTAAACGGCGGCAAGCGTTTGCGCCCTTTTTTAATTTACGCCACCTGTGAAGCGCTAGGTGGCAGCAAGGCGCAGGCCGACAGCGCCGCCGTGGCCATGGAAATGGTACACAGCTACAGCCTAGTGCACGACGATTTACCCGCGATGGACGACGACGACTTGCGCCGAGGCAAGCCTACTTGCCACATTGCCTTTGATGAAGCCACGGCCATATTGGCAGGCGATGGCCTGCTGACCGCCGCCTTTGAAGTGCTCGCTAAGGCACAGGAGCACAGCCTTGCGACGCGCTTAAAACTCATCGAACTCTTAGCCACAAACGCAGGCGGCGCGGGCATGGTGGCAGGCCAGTGCATCGACCTCAATCACGTTGGCAAAAGCATGACTTTGCCTGAGCTTGAGGCCATGCACGGCCACAAAACAGGCGCGCTGATTACCGCCTCGGTACTGATGGGCGCTTACTGCGCCAAAGAAGCACCCAGCCCTGCCGAACTTGCGGCGCTGACGGCCTACGCCAAGCACCTAGGTCTGGCTTTTCAGGTTTGGGATGACGTGTTGGATGTGGCAGGCGACACCGCCACCTTGGGTAAATCTCAGGGCAAAGACGAGGCGAGCAACAAACCGACTTACCCAGCTTTGCTCGGGCTGGACGGTGCGCGCCAACTGGCTAGGAAGCTGGTCGAAAATGCCCAAAACGCCTTGCAGGAAGTGCGTGCTGACACCGATAAATTAAGCGCTTTGGCGG
>JAYRHO010000078.1:0-11186 GCA_041907245.1 Saccharospirillaceae bacterium | reverse complement strand
TTGTTTGGCGACCTGAGGCTCTTTGTTTTGCAACAGCTGCAAGGTGGCGTTTTGCAGCATTTGCCGCACTTTGCGCGCCCACTGTAAGAACTCTTGGCTGCTCACAGCCTTGGCTTGCGCGGGGCTGAGCTCAGGATTGGGCTGGATAACAGGGGAGAACAGCGCGGTTTCTGAAAGCAGGCTCTCGCCACGCGCCGAGCGTAATTCGTTGAGAATAGGCAGTAGCACCACAGGCAGGTCGCGGCGGCCGACTTTAATGTGCTCAAGGTAATGGGGCAGCTGGATGATGGCCTGCATCAAACATTCAAGGCTGACACGCTCATCTTTGGCTTGGGTTTCTAAAACAGATTGGCAAACGGCTTCCATTTCTTCGGCCAAAAGTGCCGCGCCATAGAATTCCACCATCTGCAAAGTACCGTTAATTTGGTGCAGATAGCTTAAGCAAAACTTGATTTGGCTCTTGTCTTTCGGGTTATCAACATAAGCCTCTAATGCTTGTCTGGCTTGTTGCAGGGTTTCTTCGATCTCCCCTTTCACCCATTCCAGAGCGATGTAATCCTGACTCATCGCCTTGCACTCTCCCCGTTAGAATTTATTTTTTTTCGTACAAAAGCGCAGATTTTATTGCTTTGTACCTGCTCCAGTTGCGGGTGTTGATAATCGACTATTTCACCGAGCCCTATGATCAAAACACCGCCTGGAGCTAAGTGTTCGACGAGGGAGTTTAAAATTTCACGCCGCCGCCAGCGCCGAAAGTAAATTAGCACATTCTGGCAGTAGATGATGTGCTGCATATTCAGCGGAAAGTTGGCCAAATTTAAAATATTGACCTGACTAAAACAGCAGCGCTCACGAATCTCTTTGCGCACTTCCAAAGCATTGGCGACAGGGACAAAACCCAGCTGGGCATAGTGCTCTGGCACAAAATTTAGAGCTTTTAGCGAATACTGCCCAATGCGAGCCTTGCGCAGCACAATGTTGGAAATGTCCGTGCCTGTCACTGCGTACTGTCGTGCCTTGCTGGCTAAAAGATCCTCGGCAATAAAGGCCAAAGAATAAGCCTCCTCACCTGAGGAGCAGCCTACGCTCCACAGTTCGATTGGGACTTCTGTAGGCAGCGTGCGCGCAAGCTCTTTGATCTGATCTTCAACAAAGGCCAGTGCGTCTTTATCACGGAAAAACCGAGTTTCCTGTACCGTGAGCCTGTCAACCAGCGTGCTCCATTCGATAGCCGCCGCTGGGCCTTTTAATACCAGCTGGTAGTAGTCTTGATAGCTGGCACAGCCAATCTCGCGCATACGCATATTCAGGCTGGTCTGCAAGAAGGTGCGGCGCTGGGGCGTGAGATACATTCCAGTGCGTTCTTCGAGCAGACTTTGCCAGCGATTAAATTGTAGCTCGTCCATTTCGGGCGGCTGCAACAAGGTATTTTGCAAGGATGGCATCATAGGCACTGGGTTAGTTCAGCTAGAGCGTGCGCTGCCCCAGGCTTGCCAATTCCGTTTCAGGCAGCTTAAAGCCCGCTACCGATTCACGCAGCTGGTTCGCCATTTCGGCCAAGTTACCAATCGAACGTGCGGTGGCCGTTGTACCTGCGGAAGTTTGCGAGGTAATTTCCTGGATCACGTTCATGGTGTTGGAAATATGACCCGCAGAAGAGGCCTGCTGGCGCGCGGCGTTGGAAATGTTTTGAATCAATTCCGCCAAGCTCTTCGATACGTTTTCAATTTCTTCCAGAGCCACACCCGCGTCCTGTGCGAGGCGCGCACCACGCACCACTTCGGTGGTGGTTTGTTCCATCGAAATTACCGCTTCGTTGGTGTCGTTCTGAATGGTCTTAACCAGCGCTTCGATCTGCTTGGTTGCCGCAGCGGAACGTTCCGCCAAACGCTGAACCTCGTCCGCTACCACGGCGAAGCCTCGGCCTGCGTCACCGGCCATCGATGCTTGAATCGCAGCGTTCAGAGACAGAATGTTTGTTTGGTCAGCAATGTCGGTAATCAGCGAGATGATGTCACCGATCTCTTGTGAAGATTCACCCAAACGCTTAATACGTTTTGAGGTTTCTTGAATCTGTTCACGGATGTTATCCATGCCGCTGATGGTCGCTTGCACCACTTCGGCGCCTTTGTTGGCGATGGCTACCGAGCGCTCCGCTACCGCAGAGGATTCCGAGGCGTTGGCAGATACTTGGTCAATGGACACCGCCATTTCGTTGATGGCCGCAGAAGCGCCCGCGATTTCTTGCGCTTGGTGCTCAGAGGCTTCGGCTAAGTGCATAGCGGTGGCCTGAGTTTCTTGCGCCGCAGAGGATACCTGTACCGCTGTGTCATTAATGGCAGATACCAAGCCACGCATCTGGTCGATCGCGTAGTTGATGGAGTCGGCGATAGCACCTGTGAAGTCTTCGGTTACCGTGGCAGAGGCGGTCAAGTCACCGTCGGCCAAGTCGGCGATTTCGTCGAGCAGACGTAAAATCGCCATTTGGTTTTGTTCGTTTTTGTCGGCGCTTTCTTCTAAGTCGCGGCGAGTATCACGGTAAGAACCCAAGCCAAAGAGGATGATAACCACCACCGCAAGCAGAGCCGAAATGTAGCCAATCAGCTGGTAGAAAGCACGAACGGTACTGCCGCCTTGGATGTCGTCGGTCAGAGTTGAAAGCAACTGCAACATGGCGCGAGAATCACTGAAAATAGCATCGGAAGCTTCACGCACTTGGAAGAGTTCGGGTGAGGTTTCTAGAATTTCGTCCACCGAGCCTGATACGAATTCAAAGAGTTCGGAGACTTCAGACAGCGCGTAAACCGCTTCTTGGTTGTGAACCTTGGTGATGTTCATGGCGACGTTGCCAGAGATCATGCCGTTCAGTACGCGACCGAACAAAGAGGTGTCGCGGCCGAAGGCGTCGGCGGCCATCACCGCGTCTTCACCACCTGCCAGTACTTTGTTGACCGAACGTACGATACGTTCTGCCAGCCAAGATTGGCGCTGTGCAACGGCAACTTGGTCGGCGGGTGCGCCACTGTCGAGCAGAATTTCAACGATCTCGTCGTATTCCACTTGCAGCTGCGGAATGGTTTCAGAAAGGGTTGCCGCTACTTCGTGCAAAGACAGAATGGTGTTTTGGGTACGGCTAATTTGGTCGGCGTTGGTACGTGCTTTGTTCCATAGCGCTTGTACCTTTTCCATGGACTCAAACTGTGCAGGAGACAAGCCGCTTTCAGCATCCCCTTGCGACAAGTAAGCCCAGCGTTTTTCAAAGTTGTCACGAGCGGCTTTTAATTCGGCGAACGCTTCTTTTTTACCGCCCGCCGCTTCTACCGCGTTCTTTGCCAGCTCCTGCGACAGTACGCGCAGCTCGCCAACGTGTTCGAGGTACTGCTCGTCACGGTTGGACAAGGAGTTTACGACTACGGTGATACCGATAAAAACGGCCAAGAATACGATCAGAAGCATCGCCAAAATGGCGTTGGATCTGTTGCGGAATACCGTCGGTAATACGCGTCCTGGTTTTTTGCTCATGCCAATTTCTCCACACTCTTCTTTGCAGGCAATTTATAGTTATTCGCGCACGCCTAAACGGCGATTTGCAGGAATTCTGGGGCTTGAATTAATTCGCGCAGCTGCATCACTGTCCACTGGCGATGGTCTTTGCTGAAGCCTTGGTCAGAAAATTTGGCCAATTCAGGAGCAAGGTTTTCTACTTCACGGCGGCTGTCACTGGGAAACTGTTGCATCCCCAGTACGGCATCCACCAACAATCCAACTAAAAAATCGCCTTGTTCTACCACCAGAACACGGCGACTACGCCAGTTGGCGCGGCTAGGTAAATCTAACAGCCCTGCCAAGTCCATCACGGGTACTAAGCGCCCGCGAACATTGGCAACACCTAAAACCCAGCTACGCACTCCTGGCACCTTGGTGAGCTTGGGCGGCTGTAAAATTTCCGCCACTTCGTTCATATCGCTCACTAGGTAGTGCCCTGCCAACATAAAACCCACGCCACGCCAATAGGTAACGGCTTCAATCTGCTGTGGCAGCGTGGAGGCGTTGTGTTGGCTTAGTTCGGCAATTTGTTTGAGGAGGGCAAAAGGATGCATGTCAGCCCGCCATGACGGATTTGATTTCAGACAGCAAGGTGGCCTCGGGCACGGGCTTGACTAAATAGCCGCTGGCGCCTTGGCGTTTGCCCCACACACGATCCGTTTCTTGATCTTTGGTGGTTACAATAATCACAGGGATGTGTGCGGTGGCTGGATCTTTGGTCAGTTGGCGCGTGGCCTGAAAACCATTTAAACCAGGCATTACAATATCCATCAATACGACATCGGGTAACTCAGCGCGCGCCAAGGCCACACCATCGGCGCCATTTTCGGCGCTTAATACTTGATGACCGTTCTTTTCCAGCATGGTGCGGAAAGCTTCAGTTTCTGTTGGTGAATCATCCACGACCAAAATACGAGCCATGCTTGTCTACCTCTCTTAATAAGTGCTCAGCATTGTGTGCTAATTAGGATTTTACATATTGGCGGATAGAGCCAAGTAGTTCTTCCTTGCTAAACGGTTTGGTCAAATACTGATCCGAACCGACAATGCGTCCTTTTGCTTTATCAAACAGGCCATCTTTACTGGAGAGCATAATGACAGGAGTGGATTTGAACTTGGAGTTGTTCTTAATCAACGCGCAGGTTTGATAGCCATCTAAACGGGGCATCATAATATCGACAAAAATAATGTCGGGCTGGGTATCGGCAATCTTCGCTAAAGCATCGAAACCATCGGTGGCGGTGATGACTTCACAACCCACTTTTTGCAATAAGGTTTCTGCTGTGCGACGAATTGTTTTACTGTCATCAATGACCATAACTTTGACGTTCTGAAAATTATCTTCCATAGGAAACTGCCTAACCATCCGCTTCTTGTTGTATGTTATAAGCTCGCGTTCTACTTGATAGATACGCCATTGCGTGCGTTTGTACCACAAAGTGCCAGTCAATGGCTAGGATACTGTTGTTGCGAAATAAGATAAATATGTTACTTCGTTTGCCGTCTTGCTGCGGTACACTTTGGCGTGATTCTAAGTATTTGGAATGAGATATGACTCTTAAATTGGGTGTGGTAATGGATCCTATTGCCACCATTAATTACAAAAAAGACACCTCTTTGGCCTTATTGCACGCGGCTTTGGCGCGCGGTTTAGAGCTTTGGTATATGGAGCAAAGCGATCTCTATATTAGAGAGGGGCGAGCAATGGCGCGCATGGCGCCTTTGACTGTCGCATTTGATCCAAGCTCTTGGTATCAGCTGGGTGAATGTCAAGAGCGCCCCTTGGCGGATCTGAATATTATTTTGATGCGTAAAGACCCGCCCTTTGATAACGAGTTCTTATACAGCACTTATATATTGGAGCGCGCCGAGGGCGAAGGTGTGCTGGTGGCGAACAAGCCGCAGTCTTTGCGCGACTGCAATGAAAAGGTGTTTGCTACGCGCTTTCCGCACCTAATGACGCCGACCTTGGTCACGCGCCGCGCGGATTTACTCAAAGCTTTTCATGCTGAGCATGATGATGTGATTTTCAAGCCCTTAGATGGCATGGGCGGGGCGTCGATTTTCCGCTTAAAGCCGCAAGAGGCCAACCTCAATGTCATCATCGAAACGTTAACCCGCTTTGGCACGCAGCAAATCATGGCGCAGCGTTACATTCCTGCCATTAAAGACGGTGACAAGCGTATTTTAATGATCGACGGCGAACCTGTGCCTTATTGCCTTGCGCGCATCCCGATGGCGGGCGAAACCCGTGGCAACCTCGCTGCAGGCGGCACGGGGCGGACTCAGCCGTTAAGCGCAACCGACTTGGCCATAGCCAAAGAAGTCGGCTCTTATTTAAAAGAGAAGGGGCTTTATTTCGTAGGTCTGGATGTCATCGGTGACAACCTCACTGAAATTAACGTCACCAGCCCCACCTGCGCCCGCGAAATCCACCGCGACTCAGGTATCGATGTCGCAGGGCAGCTGATCGACACGCTCTTAAAGAAACTGTAACAACGGCGCGGCCGCCTGTGCTCCTTACGCCGCTGTTTGGCCGCTTTGGCTGTGCGGCTACCTTTCGCCCGACGGCGCGCTGTGCTTTTGCCCTGTGCATGACCGAAGCACCGCTGGCGTTGAAGCCTGCACTCGCGGCGGTGCTTGGCGAAACAACGCTTGCTGCGCCTTGCAGTGGGTACCACCTTCCGAAACACGCCGTGAATACATCCCTGTAGGCTCGGATGCGGCATCCATGCCGCATACGGTTTCTTCAGGTGATACCCACTCGGCCAGCAAGCTTGCGCAGCCAGCAAGCATCGCCAAGGCACGAAAGGCTCAGCAGCCGTTTCGGTTTACGCCGCGTGCAAAGCCGCAACGAACAAGGCGTTTCTGTACACAGGCGCAGAAGGCTCAGCAGCCGTTTCGGTTTACGCCGCGTGCAAAGCCGCAACGAGCAAGGCGTTTCGGTACAAAAGGAGCAGACCTTCTGTTGCCATGGATGGCAACAGAGAGCGTACAAGGATGTATTCACAGCGTGTCTGCGGATTGTGTACCGAAAGGTAGCCGCGCGAGTGCAGGCTTCAACGCCAGCGGAGTATCGGCGAAGCACGGTGCAGTATCGGCAAAAAACGGCACAGCGGTGTTTAAGGCAAGGGCGTTGAGCGGCTAAAGCGCAGCAGCCTCTCTTCGATGTCTTTTTCCAACGGCACTTTGGTGTTAATCAGCAGTGCCGCCACCATCTGGTAGTGGCCAATCAGCATTAAAATTTCCACCAAGCGCTTGGCATCAAAATGCTGGCTGAGTCTTTGCCATACTTCGGCGCTGATGGCTTCTTTATTACAAATCTGGTCGCAGGCCATATACAGCGCTTGCAGCTTGTCGTCTTGGCATAAAGAAGGGGCTTGAGTGCTGGAGAGAATTTCAGCATCGCTGACGCCTAGGCGCTGGGCAATCTCTAAATGCTGGGCAAATTCGTAGCGGCTGCGGCAGTTAAACCCCACGCGCAAGATAATCAGTTCGCGGTCGCGGTGGCTTAAACGACCAAAAGGCATGAGGCGTGAAGCAAAAAACAGCCAAGGCCAAAATAAACGGCGATTGGTGTTAAGCATGGGGAAAACATTGGGCAGCTCAGGGCGGCCAAAAAAGCGGCTAAAACCTGAAATTAACCGAAAAGCGATGCCGCGCTCGCGCACTGTGGGCAGGGGCAGCCTAGGTTCAGCTGGCTCAGCCCAGCCATTTTTTGGTTGAATTTTATCCGGTGAGTTTGTCATAGTGCGCCTTCTTGTTATTTTTGATGTCGCACAATAATAAAAATCAGGTGTTCGCGCATGAGTTATTTTTCAGGAAAACGCTGTTTGGTGACAGGTGCAGCCAGCGGGATTGGTAAAGCACTGGCCTTGGCTTTGGCTAAAGAAGGCGCGCAGCTGGCGCTGACCGATATTCAAGAGCAGGCGTTGGCGCAAACCGCCGCCGAGGTGCAAGCCTTGGGAGCCAAAGTGCTGGGCGTCTATCCGCTCAATATCGCCGACTTTGCTGCGGTCGAGGCGATGGCGCAGGCGCTTGCGCAGGAGGGCGCCTTCGATCAGCTTTATAATGTCGCGGGTATTTCCACCTGGGGCAGCATCGAAACACTGGAAATTCAGCACTGGCGCGACCTATTAGATATCAATGTCATGGGCACGGTGCATGTGCTAAAAGCCTTTACCCCTGCGATGATCGCCGCTAAGCGTGGCGGGCATATTGTGAATGTGTCTTCGGCGGCGGGGCTGTTTGGCTTGCCTTGGCACAGTGCCTACAGCGCCTCCAAATTTGCCGTGCGCGGCTTAAGCGAAGTGCTGCGTTTTGATTTAGCGCCACAGGGCATTCATGTAAGCCTGGTGTGCCCTGGGGCGGTGGATACGGGGCTGGTACGCACCATTCATATCGTTGGCGCAAATCGTGAACACCCGCACATGCAACGCTTAACGCAACTGTTTCAAAAGCATGCGGTCAGCCCAGAGCAAGCCGCGCGCGCCATCCTCAAAGGTGTGCGTAAGAAGCATTATATGGTTTACACCTCGGCCGATATTGCCTTTGGCTATTGGTTTACGCGCAAGTGGGATTGGCCCTATCGGCTGATTATGAAAATTGCGAATAAAGTGCTGGTGGCCGCAGTGCGAAAAAGCAGGGTACAATAGCGCGTTTTTTAAGCATCCTTTTTAGTCGTTTTTCTTTGAGTGTCGCTCTGCATGTCTGCCACCGTGGTTTCTAGCTCCGACAGATTGTCCTTTACGCTCTTTATTGCGCTGCTGCTGCATGCATTGGTGGTTTTTGGCGTGAGTTTTAAAGCCAGTGACGCGGGTAAAAACCTGTCTAAAACCATTGAAGTCACACTTGCCAGCTATAAAAGCGATAAAGCTCCGCACAAAGCCGACTTTCTTGCGCAGGAAAATCAAGAAGGCAGTGGCACCTTGGACGAAGAACGGATGTTAACCACCGACCAAGAAACCGTTTTTCAGTCCAACAGCATCAACGAAACCTCTTTGCACGAGCAGCAAGCCAGCGCCCCGAAAAAACGCGATGGCAAAAATCATCTGATTACCACCTTGGGCCAATCCGCAAACAAAGTAAAAGTGGAGCAGCAGCTTGCCAAAGAAGAGCTGGATTTGCCCGATGGCCCAGAGCAAAGCTTGCTTGAGCGCAGCCTAGAGATGGCAAGCCTTGAAGCCAAGCTCGACAGCCTACGTCAAACTCAAGCGAAAAAGCCGCGCATCCAGCGTCTGACTGCGTCCTCTACCATGAAAGCCACCGATGCTTACTATGTAAACAGTTGGCGCAAGCGCATCGAAGACAACGGTGCACGCAACTACCCGCGCGAGGCCGAAAGCTGTGTGAATAATTGCCGCCTGCGCGTGCTGGTGTCCATCAACGCCAACGGCACGATTCGCGAGCTCAGCATTTTAGAATCCTCTGGGCGCAAAGCCCTCGATGATGCCGCGCTGCGCATTGTGCGCATGTCCGCGCCCTTTGCGCCCTTCGATGACGAAATGCGCAAAACCACCGACGTGCTCGAAATCATCCGCACCTGGCAATTTAAAGGTAATCGTTATCTGTCGGATGCGGGCTAATGCAAGAGCTGTCCTGTCTTAAACATCAATTTTTATTGGCCATGCCCAAGCTCAAAGACTCTTACTTTGCAGGCGCGGTGGTGTATTTGTGCGAGCACAATAGCGAGGGTGCGATGGGCTTGGTGTTAAACCGCACCTTGCCCGTGGGCTTTTTTGATATTTGTGAGCAGCTGGATTTGCCTTTAAACGCAGGTATTGCGCCCGAAATTTTTGCAGGCGGCCCAGTTAGAATTGAAAACGGCTTTGTGTTGCATCGTGAGCAAGGCAACTGGGGTGGCACGCTGCATATCAATGAAGAAGCGCACCTGACTTCCTCCAAAGACATCTTGCGCGCCATAGCCTCAGGCTCAGGCCCTAAGCATTACCGTATTGCGCTAGGCTGCTCCAGCTGGAGTGCAGGGCAGCTCGAAGAAGAGCTGCGCATCAACTCTTGGCTTACGGTCGAGGCTTCTCCTGAGTTGATTTTCGATGTCCCCGCTACCGAGCTTTACACGCAAGCCTTGGCCAAGCTTGGGGTGAGCATCGAGTTTTTATGCGCCGAGGCAGGCCATGCCTGAGACAATTCCAGCTACCTTATTGCGGCTCATGGCCTTTGATTTTGGTACCAAACGCATCGGCATTGCCGTTGGGCAACGGCTGACCGCCACGGCTGAGCCACTCAACCCCATCAAAGCGCAAGACGGCATTCCGAACTGGGATGAGCTTGGCTGCATTATCGAGCAATGGCAGCCCGATGCTTTGCTGGTAGGGCTGCCATTGAATATGGACGGCAGCCCAAGCCAGATGAGCGTGCGTGCAAATAAGTTCGCGAAGCGTTTAGAAGGGCGTTATCATCGCCGCGTTTTTACCCACGACGAGCGTTTATCGAGCTACGAAGCCAAGGGTTATGTTATGGCTTCGGGTGGCAGTCGTGATTTTGGCAAGCATTCCGTTGATGGTTTGGCTGCCCAGCTGGTGCTTGAAAGCTGGATGGCCGAACACCCACTTGCATAAGGGTTGCGTATGAGTCTTCCTAATCTTGAAACCCTCTTTACGGCATTAAGCGCCGATTTGACGCGATATTTGTCTGAACAGTCCATCCAAGATCCGCTTTTTGTCGGCATTCGCACAGGTGGTGTGTGGGTGGCCGAGCGCTTGCAGCACAGTCTTAACTTGCAAAGCGAACTGGGCGTACTGGATATCAGCTTTCACCGTGACGACTTCAGCTACATTGGCCTGCATCCTGAGGTAAAAGGCTCGGAGCTGCCCGAGAGCATCGAAGATCGCCATGTTATTTTGGTCGATGACGTGATTATGAGTGGCCGTACCATTCGCGCGGCCATGAATGAGCTGTTTGATTTTGGTCGCCCTGCCAGCATCAGCCTGGTGTGTTTACTGGACGTTGGCCGTCGTGAATTGCCCATTCAGCCTGATTTGTGTGGCGCGTTGCTGTCTTTGCCAGAAGGTCAGCATGTGAAACTGACAGGCCCCTCACCCTTAGCATTAACCTTGGCATAAAGAGAATTGTATGAGCCTTGATCCTTGTAAAGTGCAGCTCACCGCCGATGGCCGCCTAAAGCATTTTTTGACCACCGAAGGGCTAAGCAAAGAACTCTTAACGGAAATTTTGGATACCGCCGATTCTTTTATCAGCACGCAAGAGCGTGATGTGAAGAAAGTGCCGCTGCTGCGCGGTAAAACCGTGGTCAACCTGTTTTTTGAAAACAGCACCCGCACCCGCGCCACCTTTGAGCTGGCGGCCAAACGGCTGTCTGCTGATATTTTGAATTTGGATATCGCTCGTTCTTCGGCTTCCAAGGGCGAAACCCTGATGGATACGCTGTGGAATTTAGAAGCCATGTACAGCGATATGTTTGTGGTGCGCCACGGTGATTCAGGGGCGGCGCATTTTATTGCCGAGCAGGTCACGCCTCATGTTGCCATCATCAACGCAGGCGATGGTCGCCACGCGCACCCCACTCAGGCCATGCTCGATATGCTTACCATTCGCCGCCATAAGGGGGCGATTGAAGGCCAGGTCGTGGCCAGAGTGGGCGATATTTTGCATTCACTCGT
>JAYRHO010000077.1:0-2043 GCA_041907245.1 Saccharospirillaceae bacterium | reverse complement strand
TGTTCGAGCGGATGCGCGAGTACCGGTTCCTGTACCGCGACCTGGACGAGATCACGTCGCGCAGCCGCAGGCTCGCCGCGCGGTTCTCCGACCTCGTCCGGCGCAAGGAGCGCACCGTGCTAGAGTTGTGCCGCGGGCTCGTGGCGAGCGGCCGGGTGGAAGGAAACGTCGTGCGTATCCAGCTCACCGCCCCCAGCCAAGCCGCCGACCTTGAGCTAAACGGCGTCGCAGTTTATTCCTACCTGACGCGCGAATACTACCTAGGCGGCCTGTACCTACCCAAACGCAGCGACGATCCCAAATACATTCGCTCCGATGCCATCAACAAACGTATGCAGCTGGTTGTGCGCGTTTCCTCTTGGTCGCCACGGCGCTGGACGGACATCTGGCAAAACAACCTCGCCATCAACAACGACGACCTCGACCCCAGCCCACATATGCAAGATGCCCTAATTAAATTCACTGGCTTTTTGCGCTCGGATTTAAAACAAGGCGACCAACTCGACGTACTCTATCAGGCCAACGGCAACAGCCGCGTGCTGCTCAATGGCGATTTAGTGCTGGAAGTGGCAGGCGTTGATTTCTTTAACTACATGGTCAACACCTGGATCGGCAAGCTGCCGCCCACACGCGAATTTCGCCAACAAATACTGGGGCAAGAAGCCACCAACGAACAATTCCGCACCGCGTTGCTTGGCCACAAAGCCGCCCGCCCTGGCCTCTATGCTGGCTGGCTGAATGCGGAAAAAGCCGCCGCCCAAGCCGCAGCGCGCGCCGCCGATGCCGAACGCGAACAAGCCCGCCAAGCCAAACTGGAACAACAACGCCAACAAGAGCTAGCTAAAGCACGCAGCGAAGACCGCCAACAAGAGGAAGAAGAGCGTCAAGCACGCTTAGCCGCCGAAAAACTGGCCAAAGAACGCGCCGAACAACAAAAGAAACAACAAGAACTGGCCATCAAAGCGCAAGCCGAAAAGCTGGCGCGTGAAGGCAACCAAAACGCCGCCAAAACCTTGGCCGACGAACAACGCTACTACCTGCAAATGCTGCAATGGCAAATTCAAAGACAAGTGGAATCCACCGTGGCTTACCCTGCTTGGGCCAAACAATTCAACCAAGAAGGCCTAGTTGAGCTGGACTTCCACATCAACCGCAAACAAGAAATCAGCAAAATACAGGTGCGCAACGACAGCATTTCCAACCTGCTCACCAACGAAGTACAGCGCGCCGCCAACGCCGCCGTCAGTAAAGTCACCCTGCCTCCCCAGCTGGCAGGCGACAGCTGGCCTGTCTCGGTGCGCTACCAGTTCAGCCTAAAAGGCAGCAGCCAAAACGACACCGCCATGCCCACCGCACCAAGCTCACTGGCCAAAGCAGGCGGTAATGAAGAATTAAAACAACAAGAACAAGACTACCGTAACGCACAAAGCGCACGCATTTTAAGCCAAGTGCAATACCCACCAGGCGCGCGCGTACTGAAAAAACAAGACAAAGTAAAAATTGAAGTCAGCATCAGCGCCGAAGGCAGCGTCACTGCCGTGCGTGAAGTGCAAGCCTCCAAACACCGCGAATTTAACCAAGCCATGCAAGCGGCCGTTAAAGCCGCCGAACCCTTCCCACCCCTACCCGTTGGCTTAAAAACCATCACGTTCAGCATTGAGCATGAGTTTAAGCTTTAACACCAAGGCAGAGGCTCTACCGCCTCTGCCCATTTATTTTGCTGGGCGATTTCAGCCAGTTCACCCCCTAATTGCTGCATCTGATGCAGCGATTTTTGCCAATGCGCGCGCCGTTGTGGGTAGTTGGTGATGTCGTAAAAGTCCTGGCGCTCTGGGATTTTTCCGCCAGGTAAACTTGCGGCAAATTCATGGCTGGGTGCGAGAATAATGGTGTGTGAATAATTCTGTATTTTGGCTTTTCGCCAAGCCAAGGCTTTATCAAACCAGCCGCCCTTGGGAGGTTTAGCAGAATAATGCGGATAGAGCACTAGACCATCTTTAGGCTTACAGGGCAGGTCAAATTGATAGTCCGTGACGCCGCCAT
>JAYRHO010000076.1:0-4433 GCA_041907245.1 Saccharospirillaceae bacterium | reverse complement strand
TACATAAAAAAAATTGAAGATAAATCGCAACAGGCTAAGGCTTTGCGTGAAAAGTTGCTTCAAGGTACAGCTGAGTTTAAAGATGATCGCCCCATTTGGGAGCGATCAATGGATTATCCAGATCTATAAGAGATTATGGAAAATAAAGTTGGCTGGAGCGTAAGCGACGCGTTGCATTTGAATAATCCTTACTTCCGTAAATTAATTTTGGATGGCATGCGTTGATGAGAAAGTTTAATGTATACCGACACAAAGAAAAGGGTATTCGCGCCGTAAAAGTTGGGTTTTCTTGGTCGGCATTCTTTTTTTTTACGTATTGGATGTTGGCTAACCGGCTTTTTTTTCAGCTGTTTTTGTTGTCTTTTGGAAATTTTTTGATATTGGGTGTGTGTAATGGCCGCGATTTAATTTGGTTAACAGTTCAGCAGTCAGTTTCGTTGCTTCTATTCTTGCCTGCCTATGATTTGTTATTGCTTTACCAAAAAATTAGTACCTGTATGGGTGTTGGGTGTTTTCACTTCATTGAAGTGACGATTGATATGGAGGATTATTGGAGGCTGCTTATTGTTTTGGTGTTTTTGCATACATTGATTTTTTGCTTTGTCGCATCTTTTTTTGGTAATAATTGGATAGAAAGGAAAATGTATAGGAGCGGATTCTTAAAGGAAAATACTGTTTTGGCCAAAAATAAGCGCGCGGCTGTTGGTGTTGTTCGTTTTTATGGGTGACGGGATGGTTCTAGCAGGCTGGTGAGAAACTCTTTGCGCCAGAGTTGTCGTAGGAATAATTGCAAAAAATTCGCAAAGAATGCTTAAGGAAACGCTGAAAAAATCCCATCCGATACGCTATTGAGCTATGAGTGTTTCCATTTTTTATTTTTGGGTAGGCGCTGATTTATTAACTGTGCGGGCGAATCGCGGCGTCGCGCGGTGCTCAAAATTTCGCCTATCTAAATGATATGTCTCGATTTCTGTGCGCCGGGCTCCTTGTGCTTCATCCCGTTCGCCGAATAAATCAACGCCTCCTTCGTACTATTTAGTTGGCCATGATATTTCTGTTTGGCCATCCCCATAACTCGACAAATATGGCTATTGATAAATAACAGGCCGTTTAAGGTTTTTGTTAATTTATTTAGGAAATATTGCCATGTATCAAATCAAAACCAATTTACAGGGGCTGCTGGATGCGCTTTCTGGCTCCCTGTATCAAAACCCGGAAGTATTCATTCGCGAATTATTGCAAAACGCAGTTGATGCACTTCAGATGCAACAGTCCTTATCTGTGCGAGATAAAAATCTGAATGGCAGTCTTCAAGCGCAATATCGAATTGATGTTATTCTTGATCCAGCATTGGGTCTTATGACTATTCAGGATAATGGCTGCGGCATGAGTGAAGATGAACTACATGATTATCTTTCTTGCATCGCCAGTTCTAGCAAAAAAAATAGGGAGGAATTGGCTGGACAGTTCGGTATAGGCTTATTGTCGGCCTTTGTTGTAGCGGACAACATCAAAATTCAGACTCGAAAATATCAGGCTCCTTATGGATTTCTCTGGAGCAGCCAATGTAACGATGAATATGATGTCGTTCAGATTGACGTACGCCAGCCTGGCACTAGCGTTATCTTGAGCTTGAAGCCGGAAATGCGCTATTTGCTGGACGAGGATATCATGGCCGACAAGATTCAGAACGTAGCCAATTTTGTTCCTTACGCGATTTATATCAATGGGCAGCATCGCCCTGTCAATCAAATGCATGCGCCTTGGCTAAATTATGGCGGTCTGGATGGTCCGGGCCGTGAGCTATGTCTAGACTATCTTGAAGCTCGTTTCCGTTGCCTGATTCTGGATGTACTTCCGCTGAATATTGTTACCCCATCTGGCAGGGCAAGTGGCTGTCTCTTCTTTTCGAAACAGAGCTTTTTAAATGAGCCGCAGCAAGATAGCCGGATGAGTATCTATTGCAAGAGTCTATTTGTAGCCGATAACGTAGGTGGGTTGTTACCTTCATGGGCAAGATTCGTTGGAGGGGTTATCGATAGCCCATGTTTTGAACCGAATCTAGCGCGCGACCAGATTCGTTTAGATACCACGTTTTGCGCAGAACTGAGCGAAGAACTGGGAAAATGCATTATTCAATATCTGCAGTTTCTCCACAAAAATGAGCCAAGCCGCATGGGGTTGCTAATGCGCGAAATGTCGACAACCATGAAGCTCTTAGCAATGGAGGAGGTAAACCGCGATTTTACGCGACAAATCGCGCCGATGTTTACGTTTGATACCAATAAGGGGGAACTCTGCTTTTCCGAAATCTGCCAACATGCCGAATCAGAAGGGCAGACGACAATTTATAAAGTCACTGAGCAAAAGCTGCTAAAGGAATGTTTCGATCAGGCCCAAGATAGAAAAATTCTCAGCCTAGATTTGACTTGGGATGTTAACGAAGCGCTATTTCGCAAACTTATAAAGATAACCCGTAGCGGACTTTCCTTGATAGAACAAAATCCAGACTCTGGTGATGAAGTCCAGTTTCTGCGCTTGAGCGCTCATGAGGAGTTTATGAATTCCGCGTTGACTCGCGTAATCGGCATTATTGTAAGTGAATACAGCGGGCGTCAAATAAATGCCAAAGTTTGTCGCTTTAGTGATGCTTTGTACCCCTGCGCTTTGCAACGTATCAAAGATGAAGTGGGGCAAATGACGATTCAATCATTGCTGGCTCCAGGTGTTAGTTTGGATTTACTTCGTGTCAATCATGAGCGGCGGCAAGGCGAGGCCTTATCAGCTGTATTGTATGTGAATGTGGAACACTCACAGATCATCAAACTGAAAAAGATGCTTGACGAGCAAATTGGGGATGTCCCTGCTCCGGAATTTGTACTGTATGTTACGGCGCTTTACTTTTTTGCGCGCAATCAGCAGTTCGAGCTTTTGTCAGTCCGAGAGCGTAAATGGCTCAACCTGTATCTGCTTTCGCAAATTGAAAAAAGCGCGGAGGCTTGAGATGCGTCTTTTAGCGAATGATTTTACGGCAGAGGCCATTCAGCGAATTACATTTTTGCACACGGAGAGTAATCAAGTCGGATTGGATAGCGTTGAGAAGGCTCGAAGGCATGTGGCCTTATTGGAGGAAGGTCTTGCTATCGCTGAGGCCTACCGCCTAGAGGGGCATGCTCAGCATATGCGGTGGCACTTGGTATTTGCACATATCAGAATGGCAGAGTACCGATTGGCACTTAAGTATATTCTCCCTCTGCGCAATCCTGCCTTTCGTAATGACACGTATAAGTATGGGGAGGAATTTTGCAGCGATGAATATGGCAAACCGGGATTTTACTATGTGACAAGTGCTGCAGCGTTTCTGATGCTAGCGCCACATTTCGGATTGGCCTTGCCCGATGTTGAGCTTGCGGAGAGCGAGCTCCATGGCGAAATCCGGGAACGGAATACGTCGGTTTGGGATCCGTTGCAGAGCTATCTATTCAACTACTGGAAAACCACCTCCCAGTCTCAAAAATTAATGGGCGCGTATCGTGAACATTGGAGCACGATCTCTCCGTCGATGCGTAGAAATTTTCGTTTATGGCTCCTAATGCAACAGTCACCGACTGTGGCAGCTGTTCACTACCTGCGTGACGCAGAACCCGAAGAACTGGAAATCGATGTTCGTATTAGTGTGCTGCGAGAACAACGAAACTACGCCGAAATTGATAGGTTGCTAAATGTATACAGGCCCAATTCAGAGATGTTTATTTTTAACCTTGATCAGATGTTTCGAATAGCTTTACAGGTCGTAGGTAGCAATCCTGCGTGGGTTGCCACGCAGCTTCAGCAATATCGTCACCTGCGCGATAAGTTCACTCCGTTGCAGCGCTGGTGGTTGATGGTTTTGCTGGCTGACTATCGGTTAGCACGTAGCTGCAGAGCCTCTAAACATTGTCCTCTGGAGTTTAACGAGCCGGAGCAGCTGATGTTGCTGGCCGCTAAATCGCCAAAGATAGCGTGTCGCGCTCGCCTGATGTACGAACGGGCCGACCGCCTGTACCAGATATTAGCGCCCCATTTGCCTGGTGACTGCATGCCTGTTTCTCCGCGTTTGAGAATTCTGCAACTCGGCTTTTGCCACAATGCGGGCCTCGAATAGATGACGTAGCACATCCTACTTTTAGGGAATAAAAATTGTAGTCTTATTTGGTAGCTTGAGGCCAGCGTGGTTAGGCGAAATTTGGTGACAACTGAGCCAACCATGCCGGCTTTCGTTTTATTTGGTCTGTCAGCTTTTTAAACGAATTCCTGATTATGTCCCTACCTCAGCCGGAAGCCCGATTTTGAGCTAAATTTCAGAGAAATGACCATCATCAGGAGTGGCTATGTCAATCAATCCCATCCAGTTCCAGAAGGGCTTATCCCTGGCTGAATTCTTGCAGCAGTAT
>JAYRHO010000075.1:0-2012 GCA_041907245.1 Saccharospirillaceae bacterium | reverse complement strand
TTTCAGCTCCCACTCCACCACTTCTTTAAGGCTCATCTGCCCACCTAAAGCCAGCTGGCGCATGATCACATGGGCGGTGGCGGGGCAGCCGTTTAGATAGTTGGCAATGCCTTGCTTGAGCCAAGGGTTATCGCCCTGATAAGCCCGAAACGCGCTGTCGATGTCTTTTAGATCCAAGCTCTGAAACAACCACTCAAGCTCGTCCTGCGCCTTGGCCAGCTCACTTTCAGGCATGGCTGCGCCTTCTAAAGAACGCAAAAGTTCGCGCACCAATAAATGATTCTGGGCATTATTTTGCGTAAAACTCAAAGCCTGTAGCGCGGCGATCACGGCCTCTTGTTGACTGTGCGCCAAGCTGTATTGCGTTAAGCCCAAGGCTTTGCTGTCTTGGGCATTAAAATGACTGCCAGACAGCGCCATCCAATGTCCGTAAGGTTTGGGCAGGCGTGGCAAGTACCAACTGCCTGCCACATCGGGGAATAGCCCAATACGAATCTCTGGCCAAGCCAGCTTTAAACTTTCCGTGCCGACACGATGATTGGCGCCGATAAAAAGCCCCAAGCCGCCACCCATAACAAAACCATTACCCCAGGCAATCAAGGGCTTGGAAAACTGATGCACATGGTAGTTTTTAGCGTATTCGCCGGTGAAAAAAGCATCGGCGTATTTGAGGTACTGGTCGCCTTGCGCCTTCATGCTGTCGTAAAGCTTACGAATGTCGCCGCCTGCGCAAAACGCTTTATCGCCCGCACCGTGCAAAAACACCGCCACCACTTGGCTGTCCTTGCTCCAGCGTTTGAGCTGTTGATCCAGCCGATTCACCATATCCAAGTCCACGGCATTCATGGCTTTGGGAACATTTAAGGTCAGTACGCCAATTTTATGGCCGCTGCCCGTGGCCAGTGTTTTAGCAAGAATAGGGCCGTCGGGCATGGGCTCTCCTAGGTCGTATCAAGCGGAAAATAAAGAATGCGGCGGGCATCCTACTCCAGCTGGTAGCAAGAGTGAATGAGCAACTAAGGATACCCCTCTTAGATCAAGTGAATGGCCTTACGCAAAATAAAATTCAGTATATAATGCGCCACCTCTTCATTTGCAGCCGCTCAGATTTTTCTGTGATGAGCCCAAGCAGTTAGGACTTTTTAATGAAGTTTACTAAAGACCATATTTGGCCGCTCGTTGGTGTTGCTGCCATGGTTCTCTCCGTGTGGCTCTTGGTGAATCAGCTGCGGCATATATCCATGGACGATATGATGCACAGCCTGCAAGCCGTTCCTCACCATAACTGGTTGATGGCAATGGGCTGCACCATAGTGGCTTTCGCCGCGCTCGCAGGTTACGACCGTTTGGCGCTGCGCCATTTGCGCCGCAACATCTCTTTTCTCTTTGTTTCTGCCACCTCCTTTACCACTTACGCCTTGGCGCACAATATCGGTGCCTCGGTGGTATCGGGAGCCTTGGTACGCTATCGCGCCTATTCCAGCAAAGGCATGAACGGTGCCGAAATTGGTGTACTGGTCGCTTTTTGCTCTTTTACCTTTGCGCTGGCCAGTCTTTTTCTAGGCGGCTTGGTGCTGCTTTATCACCCTGATCTGTTGGAATACTTCTTACCACATTTCCCGCACTGGGCCGCTCATGCTTTAGCCATTGGTATGCTGTGTTTTGTCGGGCTTTATGTGTTTGGCAGCGCCTTAAATCTGCCGCCTTTGCAGATTCGTTCTTTTGCGCTGCGCTACCCTCGCCTGCGCATTGTGTTGCAGCAACTTATTATTGGCCCCTTAGAGATTTTAGGCGCCGCAGGCATCATCTATTTTGCCCTGCCCGCAGACAGCAACCCAGGCTATGTCATTGTATTGGGGATATTCTTGGCATCCTTTACCGCCGCGCTGTTGTCGCACGCACCAGGCGGTATCGGGGTGTTGGAGGCGTTATTTTTTATTGCCTTACCTGAAATCAACCAAGCCGATTTGCTCGCAGCCATGCTGATTTTACGCTTGTTCTATTTTATTTTT
>JAYRHO010000074.1:0-4162 GCA_041907245.1 Saccharospirillaceae bacterium | reverse complement strand
TGACCGTAACAGGCACAGAAAACGTCTTGCTGGCGGCGGTGCTGGCCGATGGCATCAGCACCATCGAAAACGCCGCGCGCGAGCCTGAGGTGGTGGATTTAGCCAACTGCCTCAATGCCATGGGCGCGAAAATCACTGGCGCTGGCAGCAGCACGCTGACCATCGAAGGCGTCGAAACCTTGCACGGTTGCAGCTTCGACGTGTTGCCTGATCGTATTGAAACGGGCACTTATTTGGTCGCTGCCGCTGTTACAGGCGGACGAGTGAAATGCAAAAACACCGACCCTTCTACGCTTGAAGCGGTATTGGCCAAGCTCACCGAAGCAGGCGCAAAAATCAGCACAGGCAAAGATTGGATCGAGCTGGATATGCAGGGCAAACGCCCGAAAGCGGTCAATATCAAAACCGCGCCGCATCCCGCTTTCCCGACCGACATGCAAGCGCAATTTATGGTGCTCAATGCCGTCGCTGAAGGCGTAGGCACGGTGATTGAAACCATCTTTGAAAACCGCTTTATGCACGCCCAAGAACTGATGCGTTTGGGTGCGGACATTCATATCGAAGGCAACACCGCCATAGTCACAGGCAAAGACAAGCTCAAAGCCGCGCCCGTGATGGCGACCGACTTGCGCGCCTCGGCTTCTTTGGTGCTGGCCGCCTTGGTGGCTGAAGGTACCACCGACGTTAATCGCATTTACCATATCGACCGTGGCTATGAGTGCATCGAAGAGAAGTTTCAGCAATTAGGCGCGAACATTCGTCGTATCAGCGCGTAATTTTATCGAGGACAGGTTTTTATGTTGCAGCCGTTGACCATTGCCTTATCCAAAGGGCGCATTTTGGATGACACCCTTCCTTTGCTGGCCGAAGCGGGCATAGTGCCTGCAGAAGACATTCATAAAAGCCGCAAGCTGATATTCGATACCAACCATGCCCATATCAAGCTGGTAGTGATTCGTGCGACCGACGTTCCTACTTATGTTGAATACGGTGCGGCGGACCTAGGCGTGGCGGGCAAAGACGTCCTGATGGAATACGGCAGCGACAACCTTTGTGAGCCTTTGGATTTAAACATCGCCAAATGCCGCTTGATGACCGCCGCGCTCAACGGCTTTGAAATGCCCCAAGGCCGTTTAAAAGTGGCTACCAAGTTTGTCAACATCGCCAAGCGCTACTTTGCCGAACAAGGCCGCCAGGTGGACATCATCAAGCTCTACGGCGGCATGGAGCTGGCGCCCATCATGGGCTTGGCCGATATGATTGTGGATATTGTTGATACGGGCAGCACGCTCAAAGCCAACGGCCTTGAAGCCCGCGACCTGATCGCACCCATCAGCTCGCGCTTGGTTGCAGGTCGCGCCGCCATGAAAGTGAAGCACGCGCAGATTCAGCCCATCATTGATCAAATGACCAAGGCCGTAGCAGCCAGAAGATAATTGGTTGGGCGTTGGGCGTTGGGCGTTGTCGTAGCAGAGGCCATTGGCCTCCATGCGTTTTCGGCGCAAGGCGCAGAGCAGGGTTTTTAAAGAGGTTTTTATGAATTTTTCGATTCGTCGTTTGAGCACCACCGCCGCCGATTTCAGCCAGCAGATGGATGCGTTACTGGCTTGGGAGGCGGTGTCGGATGCGCAGGTGCAGCAGCGGGTGGCGGACATCGTCGCCGACGTACGCAGCCGTGGCGATGCCGCGCTGGTGGCTTACACCAATCAATTTGACCGCCGCCAAGTGAGCAATGCCTGCGAGCTGGAAATCACTCAGGCGCAGCTGCAAGCGGCCTTGGCTTCTTTGCCACAAGCTACGCGTGAAGCGCTAGAGACCGCCGCCGAGCGCGTGCGCAGCTATCACGAAAAACAACGCCAAGATTCCTGGACTTACACTCAGGCCGACGGCACGGTACTGGGGCAAAAAGTCACGCCCTTGGATCGCGTTGGTATTTATGTGCCAGGCGGCAAAGCTGCTTACCCGTCTTCGGTACTGATGAACGCCATTCCCGCGCACGTCGCAGGCGTGCAAGAAATCATCATGGTCGTGCCCACGCCCGATAACGACGTTAATCCCTTGGTGTTGGCCGCCGCTGCGGTGGCGGGTGTCAGCCGTGTCTTTACCGTTGGCGGCGCGCAAGCGGTCGCGGCTTTGGCTTACGGCACGCAGAGCATCCCTGGTGTGGATAAAATCGTCGGCCCTGGCAACATCTATGTCGCCACCGCCAAGCGCATGGTTTTTGGCCAAGTGGGCATAGATATGATTGCAGGCCCTTCGGAGATTTTGGTGGTCTGCGACGGTGGCACCAACCCCGACTGGATTGCCATGGATTTGTTCTCTCAGGCCGAACACGACGAGCAAGCGCAGGCGATTTTGGTCAGCACCGATTTGAACTACATCGAGCAGGTAGCGCAGTCCATCGAGCGTTTGCTGCCCACCATGGAACGTGCGCAGATTATCCGCACCTCTTTGCAAAACCGTGGCGCGCTGATTTACGCCCCCACGCAAGCCGATGCCATCGCCATTGCCAACCGCATTGCGCCCGAGCACTTGGAGCTGTCGGTCGAGAACCCAGAGGCTTGGCTGCCTGAAATTCGCCACGCAGGCGCAATTTTTATGGGGCGCTACACCGCCGAAGCATTGGGCGATTACTGTGCAGGACCGAACCACGTTCTGCCCACCTCAGGTACCGCGCGCTTTTCCTCGCCTTTGGGGGTGTACGACTTTCAAAAACGCTCGTCCTTGATTCAGTTTTCCGCCGAGGGCGCAAGCGAAGTGGGTAAAGTGGCCTCCATTCTTGCGCGCGGCGAATCCCTCACCGCCCACGCCCGCAGTGCGGAGTACCGCATAAAAGAGTAAGCGCGAGGCGCTGGGATTTATTAAAAACAGTTGTTAAAGGCAGTAGCGATGAGTCAGTTTTGGAGCCCAGTGGTTCACACCCTTACCCCTTATGTGCCAGGCGAGCAGCCCAAGCTTACGCGTTTGGTGAAGCTTAACACCAACGAAAATCCCTATCCGCCTTCACCCAAAGCCATAGCCGCGATGCAGGCGGAGTTGGGCGAGAACTTGCGCCTTTACCCCGATCCCAACAGCGATTTGCTCAAGCAAGCCATTGCCGATTTTTATGGTTTAACGCCCAAGCAGGTGTTTGTGGGCAATGGCTCGGATGAGGTCTTGGCTCATGCGTTTTGTGCGTTTTTTCAGCAGGGTAAGCCGCTGCTCTTTCCCGATATTACCTACAGTTTTTACCCTGTTTACTGTGGCCTTTATGGTGTCGAGCCAAAGCCTGTGCCGTTAAATGCGCACTTTGAAATCGATATTAAGGACTACCAGCAGGACAAGGGCGGCATTATTTTTCCCAATCCTAATGCCCCAACTGGGGTGCTACTGCCCCTAGAACAGATCGAAAAACTGCTTCAGCACAACCCCGATACGCTGGTGCTGGTGGATGAGGCTTACATCGACTTTGGCGGGCAAAGTGCCGCCGCCTTGGTGGGGCGTTATCCGAATTTGCTGGTGACACAAACGCTGTCTAAATCGCGCTCGTTGGCGGGTTTGCGCGTGGGTTTGGCGCTGGGGCACCCAGATCTTATCGACGGCTTGGAGCGGGTAAAAAACAGCTTCAACTCCTATCCCTTAGATCGTATGGCTATTGCGGGTGCGGCGGCAGCCTTTGCCGATAAAGACTATTTTGAGGCCTGCTGCAACAAGGTCATCGCTAGCCGTACTTGGCTGAGCGCACAGATGCAGACGCTGGGCTTTGAGGTGCTGCCTTCGGGGGCGAATTTTATTTTTGCGCGTCACCCTCGCCAGCAGGCCGCCGAACTTTCAGCCAAGCTGCGCAGCGAAGGCATTATCGTGCGGCATTTTAAGCAGGCGCGTATCGAGGAGTTCTTACGCATCACCATCGGCACGGATGAGCAAAACGCCATTTTAGTGGAAGCCTTAACGCGCTTTTTCCGCTAACGCAGCCGCGCTAGGCGGTGGCGGGCACGGCAAACCCTTGCTCGTCTTCCAAACGCAGGGCGGAAAGTTTGCCGCCCCACACGCAGCCTGTGTCTAGGGCAAAAATATCCGCTTTACCTGTCACGCCTTCCAGCGCCGCCCAGTGGCCAAACAGCAGCTTGGTGGGCGCGCTCTTTCTGGGTAGCTCAAACCAAGGCACAAAGCCTTCAGGCGC
>JAYRHO010000073.1:0-10012 GCA_041907245.1 Saccharospirillaceae bacterium | reverse complement strand
GACCACAAGGCTCGCGCAACTGCTCCAACAAAGCCAAATCGATATCACACTCAAAACCCAAAGGCGTAATGGTTTTGATATCGCCTTTTAGCAAGGTTTCTTTTTGCTTTTTCAGTATGAGCTTTGCCATGATACGCACCCGCCTATTGTATGTTTTTTGTACAATAGAGTTTATTTTGAAATAATCCAACTTTTATTGACAGCTTCCTGCTTAATAAATGACAAGAATCATTTATAGGGCTGCACTTTAGCCACTCTTAGGACAGAAAGGAACGATTAAGTTCCTTTTATTTCACTTATTTTTGAATCTCTCTATAATCGCCCGACAATTACAATAATGGACCTGATATGTCTAAATCCCTTCTCCTCACCGCCCTAACCTTAAGCCTAGCTCTTGCTGGATGCTCCTCTAAAATTCGCATTCCCGAATACGATGCTCCGCCTAGCGCACAAGCCTCTGCTGAAAAACCACTGAGAATTCAATATTTGGGTGTGGGCGGCCAGCGTATGCAATACGGTGACGAAGTGGTGCTGACCGGCCCGATGTTTTCCAACCCCAATTTTATTCTGGCAGGGCCTTTTATTCCCCTAAGCTCCGACCACGAGGCCGTGGATAAATACATGCCCGAATCTTCAGCGGCCAGCATCATGCTGGTTGGTCATGCGCATTACGATCATTTGATCGACGTGCCCTACATCATGGAAAAATACGCGCCCAAAAGTCATTTATACGGATCGAAAACCGCCATCAATACCGTCGCCAATTACGTTCCCGCAGAACGTATGACCGCCGTGGACGATGACATGGCTACGCGCGAGAAGCCCGGAAAATGGTATTACAGCGACAGCGGTAAAGCGCGGGTGATGGCCATAAAATCTTCGCACGCTCCGCATTTTATGGGCATTAAATTGATGCAAGGCAAATACGACAAGCCCTTAAAAAAATACCCTTGGCATGCCTTTGCATGGCGTGAAGGCCAAACCATGGCCTACGTCATTGACTTTCTGAACGATGAAAAACAGCCTGTTTATCGTATCTTCTACCAAGATGCCGCCAGTGCCGAACAAGAGGGCGTTGTGCCCGATTTAAACGATGACAAAGGTTTTGATGTCGCCATTATTTGCCCTGCGTCTTTTGAGCAAATCGACAACTACCCCGAATCCATTATGAAAAACACCCAAGCCAAAACCTATTTGCTTGGCCATTGGGAAGATTTCTTTGGCAATGATTTAAGCGGCACGCAACGATTTGTGCGCAATACCAACCAAGAGAAATTTGAAAAACGCATTAATGCCGCTCTAAATGGCAGTCATTGGGCACGCCCCAACCTCTTTCAAACTCTGCAATTCAACTCACAAGGCCTTATTAAACAGTGACCCTCACCCACTTGCAGCGTAGCGCCCTGTGCGCTGCGCTGGCACAAATCAATTCCCCCCATGTGCAATTTTGGCAAGAACACCAAAACATCGACTGCGCACCCTACTTTAAATTTTTAAGTAAACACTTAAGTTTTTTGCGCGGCGAGCTGAAATCCGAAGCCAATTTATTGCGCTTTCACGAAGACTTTATGAATTGGCGCGAAAACCTCGCCGAAGCCGATAATCTCGCATTTCGTATTTTAGAACTGTGCAATGCCTGCTTGCACAGCGCGCTGGAAAGCCTGTTTGACCCCGATTGCGACGATATGGCGCTCATCCTAGGTAGCCTAACAGCGCTCTGGGATGAAATGGACGAGCTGGGCCACAACAGCCAAGAGCTGCGCCTTTACTGGCAAGAACTGGAAGCCGAAATCCTTGCGCAGGTCGGCCAAAAAGCGCAACGCCCCTTGGCAAAAGACTACTTTTTACTGCTCAAAGACGCCGATGTTAGCCTCTTTGGTTTAGGCAACTAAACCTTAGCGTTTAACTCTGGTATACTGCGCGCGCTTTTTTTCCAAGGTGCGCAATATGATCCCCGAACTTCTCTCCCCCGCAGGCACTCTGCGTAATTTAGAATACGCCTTTGCTTACGGTGCCGATGCCGTTTACGCAGGCCAGCCGCGTTATAGCCTGCGCGTGCGTAACAACGACTTTACCTTGGACAACCTGCGCACAGGCATCAACCGCGCGCACGAGCTGGGCAAAAAGCTCTATGTGGTCAGCAACATTGCCCCCCACAACAACAAAATTGCCACCTACCTCAAAGACATTGAGCCCGTCATCGAAATGAACCCCGACGCGCTGATCATGAGCGACCCCGGCCTTATTATGATGGTCAAAGACAAATGGCCAGACCAAACCATTCACCTGTCGGTGCAGGCCAACGTCGTCAACTACGCCACCGTAGAGTTTTGGCGACGCCAAGGCGTTAGCCGCATTATTTTGTCGCGTGAATTGTCCTTAAACGAAGTCGCTGAAATTCGTGAAAAAAGCCCTGAAATGGAGCTGGAAGTCTTCGTTCATGGCGCTCTGTGCATGGCTTATTCAGGCCGCTGTTTGCTATCGGGTTACATCAACCACCGCGATGCCAACCAAGGCTCCTGCACCAACGCCTGTCGCTGGAAATACGACGCCCACGAAGCCAAAGAAACCGCTGGCGGCGATTACATCCCCATCGGTGTCGATGAAAACAACCCAGCTTCGGCCGTCCAACAGTTCGACCCAACCTTGGGCGCAGGCGCACCGTCTGAAAAAGTATTTTTACTGCAAGAGCTGAACCGCCCCAACGAATACATGCCGACCTTTGAAGACCAGCATGGCACCTACATCATGAACTCCAAAGACCTGCGTGCCATTCAGCACGTTGAGGCCTTAATGAAAATGGGCGTGCACTCACTGAAAATCGAAGGCCGCACCAAATCGCACTATTACACCGCGCGCACCGCGCAAGCCTATCGCCAAGCCATCGACGATGCCGCCGCAGGCCGCCCCTTTGATATTCGCCTTATGGACGTACTGGAAAATATGTCCAGCCGTGGCTTTACCGAAGGTTTTTTCCGCCGCCATGTGCACGATGAATATCAAAATTACGAACGCGGCACGTCCATCAGCACCAAGCAACAATTCGTGGCCGAAGTGGCCGAAGACAAAGGCGATTATTTAATTTTGGATGTAAAAAATCGTTTTGAATTAAACGACTCTTTAGAGCTGATGACGCCCGATGGCAACATCGGTTTTAAACTGACCGAATTAAAAGATAAAAAAGGCCAACCTCGTCAAGACGCGCCAGGCTCAGGCTTTATTGTGCAGATTCCCAAGCCCACTCAAGCCGCAAGCTTGGATTTAAGCAAAGCCATGATTATTCGTAATTTGCCTGAAAGCCTTGCGGTTGATATCGGCGCATGAGTAACAAAGCAGGCTTGCCGCCCATCGTATTTATCGATGCTCAGCTGATTGTCATCGATAAACCCGCAGGGCTTTTGAGTGTGCCCGGTCTTTATAACAAAGACAGCGCCGTAGGCCGTTTGCAAGAAGCCTACGGCGAGCTGCACATTATTCACCGTCTGGATATGGATACCTCTGGGCTTTTGGTTTATGCGCGCAATAAAAAAGCGCTCACAGCGGTGCAGCAGCAATTTGAAAAGCAGCAAACACGCAAAGTATACGAAGCCTTATTGATAGGAAAATTACGCGGCACTATGGGCTGCGTAAACCTCCCCATTATTGTCGATTGGCCGAATCGCCCACTACAAAAAATCAGCCATTGCGAAGGCCGTTATGCTCTGACACGCTGGCAGCGCATTAACCAAGACGAACAAAGCACTCGCGTGGCGCTCTTTCCACAAACAGGCCGTTCTCATCAATTACGTTTGCACATGCTTAAACTCGGCCACCCTATTATTGGCGACCCTTTTTACGCTCCTGAAAGCGCCAAAGAAAGCAGCCGCTTGATGTTGCACGCACGCGAGCTGGATATATTTCATCCCAACTCAGGGAAATTATTAAGCTTTAAATCCGCTGCGCCATTTTAAAAAATACAAAGCCAGCAGCATCAGCGCAAAAAGCAGTAGCGCACCCAAAAAAATTGCTATGCCTATGCCTGCAAATAAATCGGGCGCTTTCATCAGTGTGCTCATCAACGATTCTTGATAATAAAAAAACCACTGATGCCCTTCTGGAAATATCCACACGTGCAGCTGATAAAAAACTTTTTTTGCCCCCAAAGCCCACACCAACACGGGTGCGCCTATTAGTAACAGCAACAACGCCCGAAGCTGCATGCGCGGTTGTGGCACGCTTTGGCTTTTTACTAAATAAAACAACAATAAAATCGTTAACGCGGCGACCACCGCTGCTGAATAAGTCAGCACCTCAATTAAATTGGCCACATCTTGCAAATGAACGAGCTCGGCTTGCGTAAGCAAAGGCACAGCCTCACCACGATACGGATATTGAATTTCAGACAGCCCCAAGCCTTGCTGATGCACGGCCGCACTGATTTCATTAAAAGCACGAATGTGCTCGGATGCAGGTAAAGCCGCAAAGCCGTCCTTGTAATAATTCTGCGGCGCGTATTTTTCAATATGAGCTTGAATAGCAAAAAAATCATACCAAAAGGTATAACCGTAATGCCCCTTGGCTTGCAGCAGCCAGCTGGCACTTAAACAGCTAACAAATAGCCCCAGCAAGGCCAAAAACCACAGTCCCTGTTTGGGGGGGGATATTTTTTTACGCGCGCTCATGGCGTCATTTCTTTTAATAATTTTTTAATGGCTGCCGCGGTGGCATCAGGATGCTCAAGCGGAAACATATGCGTACCTGGCAGCCATTCCAGCTTCATTTTTAACTTGCTTTTCATACGTGCGGCTTGCGACTTGGTAAAGACCGTACTTTGCTGGCCACCTATGGCCGCCGCAGGAACGCTAAGCGGTTTTTTAAGCACCAGATTATCGGGAATAGTGCGATAAATGGCCTGTTCGACCTTGGGATCAAAATGCAAACGCACGCCGCCCTCACAAGCCACTGTTCCTGCTTGCACATAAGCACGCAAACTGCGCTCATCAAATTGGCTCATTAATTTTTTACCACGAAAATAAGCCACCGCTTCTTCGGCATTCGCCCATAAATTTCGTCTTCCATCCATGCGTGATGCAGGAGTGACTTTATCCATCATGCCCAGCCATTTAATAAGCCGCAGTCCTTTCGCCTCTAAAGCCGACAGTGCAGGCACATCCAAGACCAGTACGGCTTTAATTAAATCGGGGCGTTTATAAGCCAAACGCAGGCTTAAGATTCCGCCCAAAGAATGCCCGACAGCAATCACAGGCTCGGTGTAATTTTTCTCAAAATACTCGATCATCTCCTGCTCTAAATGCGGCCAATTATTGGTAACAGGAAAATCGGGATGATGGCCAATGCGATCGACCACGCGCACGTCGTAGTCTTGCGCCAACGCATCTAAAATGACTTGGTAGCTGCCGCCTGGAAAACCATTGGCATGAGAGAAGTGCAAAATAGGTTTCATATTTTTATTATTTTATGGTTTTAAATTAATTTCGTGGTTTTTTGGGCCAGTCTTGAAATGGATAAGGCTTCTCGTCACTGGCTCCCGATAAAAATTCGGTAATTTGTTTTGCATACTCCCCCAAAGAAGCACCAAAATCAGCCAGCACAAGGTGCTTTTCCCCTGTGGTTATTTGGTAAAACCATTGCCCAAGAATCACCAGCAATAAAACAATATCCAGCAAGCGAAACACCAAATAAAAAATCACCACAAAAAGTGTTCTTAGCCAAAAAGCATCGGACAGTAGCGTGTTTTTTAGACCTTTCATGAGTGTTTCCTCTTGCTTATTAAATTTCGTGGCGGGGCAAAGCAAACTCCACATCCGAGGCGTGATCGCCCGTCATTAAGCCCTGCGCCACCATTTTGGCAGGTGCGCCATTGAATATAATTTCATACGCACCCATCACTAAAGGCATGTACACATTTAATTCCTTGGCTTTATCCCGCACATAGCGCAAGGTATTCACACCCTCGGCCACCTCTCCCAATTCTGCCACGGCTTCTTCTAGCGTTTTACCTTGCCCCACCGCATAACCCACGCGGTAATTGCGGCTTAAGGGCGACATGCAGGTTACCACCAAATCCCCAATGCCAGCCAAGCCTAAAAAAGTAAAGGGATTGGCGCCTAAGGTGACAGCAAAGCGGCTCATTTCAGCCAACGAACGGGTAATAATCATGCTTTTGGTATTTTCGCCCATGCCTAATGCAGCAACAAAACCCGTCACAATGGCGTAGATATTTTTAAGCGCACCACCAAGCTCGACGCCGTACAAATCGTTGGACGCGTATACGCGGAAATAATCGCAGCTTAACGCGGTTTGGATGGCGCGTCGCAATTCGGCATCCGCACAGGCAATGACGGTAGCGGCCAATTCGCGCTGTGCAATTTCTTTGGCCAAATTCGGGCCACTTAATACGCCTATGGGATTATTGGGGCAAATTTCCGCTAACACCTGGCTCATCAATAAAAAACGCTCAGGTTCAATGCCTTTGGTGGTGCTAATTAAGGCTTGATTGGGCGTTAATATGTGCGCAAAACTTTGCACTACTTCGCGCACCGATTTACTGGGCACGGAAACAAAAATCACCTCTGCATCGCGCACACAAGCCAATAAATCGGTGTCGGCGCTAAGCTTAGGATTCAATTTAATACCAGGCAGATAACGAGGGTTTTCATGCGTGGTGTTGACGCTTTGCGCGGCTTGTTCGTTACGCATCCACTGCACGGTAGGAATGTCGTTATCGGCTAAAATATTGGCCACCACCGTGCCAAAACTACCGCCACCAATTACGGCTGCTTTTTTAAAAACCACATCAAGCTCCTATTTTTAATGCCCGCTGCAACTCGATTCTAAGGAATCGACCAGCTCGCGAAATTCATTTTTATTTTTGTCGTTTAAGCTCATCAGCACGCGATGTGCAGAAATCACCTGCTGGCGCGCTTCTTCTTCGCTCCAGGTTTCGGCCACCCAATCACAAAACTCGCCTTCGCTAACAAAAGAGTCGCGAATAATATGAAAAACTTCATCAAAGCCCATGCTTAATAACAGCTTGGTAATGCTTTTATTGGGGCTGGCAATGGTTGGGGTAATGCCAAAACGTTCGCGGCATAAAATCGAAATTTTGGCGAGCTGGCCTAGGGTCGTACTGTCGATACCTTCGGCTTGCGATAGGTCGATTAGGACGTTGGTAAAACGTGAGTGGCTTAATAAACCCATCACATAATTTTCAAGCGCTGGGCACTGATTTAAACGTACGTCACCGCTTAAGCGAATGACGTGCACACCGTTATAAAATGCCACTTTAATACTTGCAGAACTCATACCTTACTCCAGCCAACACTGAGCATGGCAATGTCATCCAGCCATGCGTCTTTGTTTGCTAAGTGCAACACTTTTTCCAACTGCGCAATATCGCCCGCAGCTTGGTTAACTACATCCAAAAGCAGAGTTTCTTTATCTTTGTTGACGACGCTGGGCATAAGCTCCAGCAAGCCGTCGGAACACAAAAACAAGCGGAAGTCCTGTGGAAGGCGGCAATTGTACGCGCGAAAGCGTGCTGGGGTGAATAGCCCAATGGGCATAGCCCGCCCCTCTAGGTAATGGGCTTGCCCTTGACTGAGCAAAATAGGCATAGGGAAATGCCCGCCTACGGCATAGTGCAATTCGGCCTTTTTGCTATCGATGACGGCGTAAAAGAGGGTGATGTGCTTATTAAAGCCTGTGGCTTTTAGCTCTTGATCCAGCAGCGTCAGCAGCGCTAAGGGTTGCGCCAACAGACCTGCATCCGCCCCGCCCACTTGATGTTTAAGCCCTTGCAACAGGGTTTTTAGCCATACCACCACCAAGGCCGCATCCACACCACTGCCCGCTACGTCCGCCACATAAAAGGCACTGAGCTCATCGTTTAGCTGAAAATAGTCCAGCGCGTCTCCCGACAAAGTGCTTTGCGCCCACAGGCGATGCTCAAAAGACAGCGGGCTTGCACTCAGAGGTTTGGGCTCCAAACCCGCCAGCGTGCGCTGCGCTTGGGTAATTTCAGCTTGCAGGGATGCCAATGTTTCAACCACAAAATACACTCTCTGAATTCTTGGCCTGCACACTAACGCCATGCGCAAAACCTTGCAATGCCAGGGCAAAAAGCTTGTTAAAAAGTCACAAAAACTAGGTAAATATCATTAGATTAAGCCTTTTTTGCCCCTTTTGGGTTGCTATTTCGCCAGAGGGCAAAGAAGATTTAGGCGGTGTCAGTCCATAAAAACAATAAGGAGCACAACGATGTCGAGCCTAGCCAGAGACTATCAGGAAAAACGCGATTACATTCGCATGCAGGTTTCCACCCCCGCCACCTTAAAACTCAACGACGGCAGCAGCTACGAGCTGATTTGCATGAACCTAAGCAGTAATGGCGCTCAGCTTAGCCACAGCAAGCCCATGGCGATAAACCAAGTTGGCCATTTGATCATCGCCAGCGGTGGTGGCTCTACTCAAAACCTTGAAGCCGAAGTCACTGTGTGCCGCAGCCAAGAAGTCGGCACCAACGCCTACCATATTGGCCTGACCATCAACCGCTATCTGTAACCCCGCCGCTGTCGCTAATACTGCGGCAGCTTAATATCCTTAAACAGCTCATCCACTTCCATAGCGCTGGCGCAAAGGGCGGCGTCTTCGACCAATTTCTTGCTCAAATGCGGTGCAAAAGCCTTAATAAAATCAAACATATAGCCACGCAAAAAGGTGCCTTTGCGAAAGCCAATTTTGGTAATGCTCGGCTCAAACAAGTGCCCTGCTTCGATGGCGACCAAATCGGTATCAAGCTCCTTGTCATAAGCCATACTCGCCACAATTCCTACTCCCACCCCCAAGCGCACATAGGTTTTGATCACGTCGGCATCGGCGGCGGTAAAGGCTATGCGCGGCAGTAAGTTGTGCTTGCGGAAGGCTTCATCCAAATGCGAGCGCCCCGTAAAACCAAAGACGTAGGTCACTAAAGGATATTGCGCCAAGGTATCTAGGCTGATTTTGCCGCACTGCGCCTTCGCCACCAGCGGGTGATCTTTAGGCACTAAGATACTGCGATTCCACTTATAGCAAGGCATCATAATGAGGTCGCTAAACAGCTCCATGGCTTCGGTTGCGATGGCAAAATCCGTCGTGCCGTTGGCCGCCATCTCTGCGATTTGCATGGGCGTACCTTGGTGCATATGCAGGCTGACATCGGGGTACTTATGCATAAATTTGTCGATGACCTTGGGCAAAGCATAACGCGCCTGAGTGTGAGTGGTGGCAATGGACAGGCTGCCGCGCGCTTCGTCGCTGAACTCCTGCGCCACTTGCTTGATGCTTTCGGTTTTGCGCAGCACTTCACTGGCAATTTGCAAAATCGCCTGACCTGCGGGCGTGATGCGCGTTAAATGCTTGCCGCTGCGCGCAAAAATCTCCACGCCAAGCTCGTCTTCAAGCAGGCGGATCTGTTTGCTGATACCAGGCTGGGAGGTGTACAAGGCTTGCGCCGTGGCGGACACATTCAGGTTGTAACGCGCCACTTCACAGATATAACGCAGTTGTTGGAGTTTCATGATCGCTCCTGCACTTTAGATATGCCAAAAAGTTTGAATAAAACGCAGGCATTATTCCACAAAAATCCGTTTTCTCTGCGTCATTTTGCTTGGCATCAGGATAAAACCGTAATTTAGCGTGGGCATTTTTATACGCATTTGTCATAATCGAGCCAAACTTACTCGCCTTCTAGGAAAAAAGCATGACCGATAACCGTATTGATGACTTGATTGTCGAATCCATTGTGCCCCTGATTACCCCCAAACAGCTTAAAGAAGAAGTCAAAGTCAGCGAAAGCGCCATTGCCAGCGTGCAACAAGGCCGCGCCGTGGTGCGCAATATTTTAGATCGCAAAGACAAACGCCTGTTTGTGGTGGTGGGCCCTTGCTCCATTCACGATGTAAAAGCCGCTAAAGACTACGCACAGCGCTTAAAAATACTGTCCGAAAAAGTCAGCGACACCCTGTACTTG
>JAYRHO010000072.1:0-2669 GCA_041907245.1 Saccharospirillaceae bacterium | reverse complement strand
TGAACGCTTAGGGCGAGGTCTTTTTCGCCCCATAAAATTTGCACAGGCAGGTGCAAAGTGCCGTCGCTTTCGGGCAGGCGTAGGTTGCGCAGCAGCGCGCGGTAGTAGTTCACCATGGCTTGGATGGCGCCAGGCTCGCGCCAAGCTTCTTCCAGCAGGCGAAAGTCCTCGGCGTCGTAGGCGTGGCGAGTGGAGGAGGCTTTGAGGATTTTTTTCAAAATGGCAAAACGACCAATTTTCAGGACAAATTCAGGCAAAAACGGAATCTGAAAGTAAAACATGTACCAGCTTTTGAGCATTTGCGCTGGGCTACCTTTAAGCTTGGTTAAGAACGCCAGCGGATGCGGCAAGTTGAGCACGCTCAGGCTGTAAAGTTTGGCTTCGTGATGCAGGGCGTACCACCAAGCCACCGCGCCGCCCCAGTCGTGACCGACGAGGTGAAAACGCTCGGCTTGGTAAAAAAGGCGGATGGCTTCAACATCGGTAATCAGCTTATCCAAATGGTAGCGGCGGTAATCTTTGGGCTTGGACGAGCGCCCGTAGCCGCGCATGTTGGGCACAACCACGCGAAAGCCCGCTTGCACCAAAGGTGCTATCTGGTGCCGCCATGTGCTCCAACATTCAGGAAAACCGTGCAGCAAAACCATAAGTTTGCCGTTTTCTGCGCCTGCTTCGCGCACTTCCAGCTGAATATCTTGATGAGAAATAGTCCGAATTTTCATGTTGGCTGCTTATAAAAGTAAGGTGAGGCTCCAGCCTCAGGCCAGAACGGGCAGCCAGCCTAGCAAATGCAAAGTACCTAGAAGCAGGGTGAAAATCGCCAAAAAGACGAGACTATTACGCCACAACGCACCAAGGCGGGTGAAGCTTTGGTGCCAGTGCAGCAAGGAAGGGTGGCCAAAAGGGCCAATGGCTAGATGCAGCATAAGTATCGCCGCCGCAGGAAGCATGGCGGCGATCAGCCAAGGGTTAGTGATCAAAGTTTGCGGCTACCTCTTGTACCAGCTCTTGTGTTTTGTAGGTGCTTTGGCACAGAGCTTGATTGAGCGCTTCTTCGGCGCTAAAGGGCGTTAAGGTAGCACATTTTTGCGCCAAGCTTTGAATGCGTTTTTGATAATCGTCAGCATCGATGCGGCTGAGCGCCACTATGTATTCGTTATAAATAACGGGCAGATTGCCTTCGAGCTGAAGCGCTTGCTCGAAGCGGTCGATGGTGCGGGTGGCGGTTGCGCCGTAAGTCACGCGGCCAATCATCGAGCCAACACGCTCCACCACGCCTGCTTGAATGCCGCCCAAGGTGGTGGGGTAGAGGCTGTTTTTAGGGTTGTTTTGCGTAAATTGCAGCAAGGATTTTTGCGTCGAACCTAAAAAGCCTGTGGCCAGCGCTTGCGGTGTATTTAGGCGCTCTAAAATGCGCACGCGGGCATAAAGCAGGCCAAATTCGGCAAAGTTGTAGCCAGGTGTCATGGGCAATAGTGCTTCGGACTGCGCAGCGGCTTCACGAAAGGCCGTCAGTTTGTCTTTCGGCGCGCTGATCATAAAGGTGGAGTACATCAGCTTGGCGTAAATCGCGGGAACAGCCCCCGCCGCTCCCAACTGCATACCCAGCTCGTAGGCTTCTTTGAATTTGCCTTCGTAATGAAAACGCCACGCCTGCTGCACCGCCTCAACCAGAGGTGCGGAGTTTCCAGCGGCAAGGGCTTTGAGTGCAGGGTGGGCATCGGGCGCTTCGGCTTGCTTTAGCGTGTATTGATGCGCCTGCGGGTATTTCTCGGCCATGCGTTTAAAAAACGCGGCATCAGGCCACTCTTGCTGAGTGCCTTTGGTCAGCTCAGGCCAAGCAGCTTTGAGCTTATCGCCTGAATAATCGAACTGCGGCAAATTGCGCGGGTAGGCTTTCCAGTCTAGGGCAAGGCTGGGTAAAGAAAGGCAGACAAAAAGAAAAGCGAGCAAAGTACGCATAGAGCACCCCTGTGATTGTTATTTTTTTGGGGATTATACGAAGTTACGCTGGCGGAGCGGGGTGTTTTTCCGCCAGCGTTTTTACCCTTAGGGGGTGAGAGCGCTTAGCAAGCGCAGCTGGATTTTAAGCCCAGTTTTTGCAGGATTTTGGCCAAGGGGCAAAAGCCTGTGAAGGACGATTGCAGCAGGTTTGCGCCCACAAAGGCGGTAAACCACAGCCAGTTCGGGCTGTGCAGTTGCGAAAGCAGTAAAGACAACAAAATAGCGGTGCCAGCAAAGGCGTGAACAAAGCGTTCAACAGTCATGGTAATTCCTCCTCAGGAAGTATGCGTATATAGTTATATAGAAATGGGTAAAGGTCAAGCGCTTTCCATAAAGCCTGCTGTTAATTTCTGTGCGGGGGTATCGGCCAAAGCCCGTGAAGGCGCTATAATCGCGCCTTTCATTCTTTCTTCGGGTTCCTTTCTTTTATGAAAAGCTCTGAAATTCGCCAAGCCTTTTTAAGTTTTTTCGCCTCCAAAGGCCATGAAATCGTGCCCTCCAGTCCGCTGGTTCCTGGCAACGACCCTACCTTACTTTTTACCAACGCAGGCATGGTGCAGTTTAAAGACTGTTTCCTTGGCAAAGATCAGCGCAGCTACACCCGCGCGGTGTCTTCGCAGCGTTGCGTGCGTGCAGGCGGCAAGCACAACGATTTAGAAAACATC
>JAYRHO010000071.1:0-1521 GCA_041907245.1 Saccharospirillaceae bacterium | reverse complement strand
GCGGCTTTTTTAGCTGTTTCTGCGGCATCGTTATTTTTGGCCGGTTGCGCCAGCAAAGGCCCTGCTTTTACTGAAAACTGCGAATACAAAGCCGGCGTGCAAGCACCTGAATGGTATTGCAACCCTGAAATGGATGGCAGCGTCGCCGCTATTGGTGAAGCACGCCCCAATCCTGCCAACGATATGAACATGCAGCGCACCCAAGCCACCGCTGCGGCGCGTACAGCGTTAGCACGTCAAATGGAAACCAAAGTGCAGGCCATGTTGACCGACTGGGCACGCACCACGGGTGCAGGCGATGCACAAACTTACGAGAAAAACTTTGAAGACGTATCTCGCCAAATTTCACAACAAACCCTGACCAACACGCATCAGCTGAAGCGTTGGGTTGCACCCGATGGTGCCTTGGTGTTGTTGATCGGTATGAGCGCCGAAGAAGCCAAAGGCCAAGTGAAAAATGGCATCAAAACCAGCATGGGTAACAAAGAAGCTTTATGGCAACAATTCCAAAGCCAGCAAGCCTTAGAGTCTTTGGATAAGCAGCTGGATAAATCTTTCGATAAACAATAATTATCGGGAAGGCCAAGCTAACGCTTGGCTTTTTTTTTTATGGACAGAAGACATTTTTTAACCTTGCTGGGCGTTATGGGCAGCGCGGTTTCGTTACGCTCATGGAGCGATGACGCCAAGTTTGAACAATTTTTAAAAGATCAAAATGGTGGGTTTTCTGCCTATCAGGCGCGCCTCGAAAAAGATTTTAATACTTACTTAAGCGTCACTGCGCAAGAGTTTGAGCGCTATCAAAAGCGCATTAAAGCCGTGTGGGGCGATGAACAGCTTGGCAATGCCAAGGTGTTGGTTTCTTATTCTAAAGATTTAAAAACGCGCACCATCATTAATTACGAGGCAGGCACGCTCGTGGTCGAAACCTTGGCCGCCGCCGACGCCGTGCAAGCTCAACAAGAATTGATGCGCACGTTAATTCAAAATGCTCATGCCGATACGCAAAGTTTTTACGCCAACAGTGAGCTGGATCGCGCCATTCAGGCGCGGTTAGAAAAAAACACCGAGCTGAATAAAAAGGCTCAGCCCGATAAAAAATACCTTATTGCTGATGCCCTAACAGGAAAAACTCGCCCAACCAGTACAGAAATTGATGCCGCTGTATTAAAGGCCAGTAAGCAAGCCACCGCAGCCACGCAAATTTCTGAGCTTGGGCAAAAAGTTTATAGCTTGAGTATTCCGCTTACGGCCGCGCAAATGCATAAAAAAGCCGATAGCTATCGCGCCACCGTAACGGAGTTTGCTAAAAAAGAAGGGCTAAACCCTGCTTTGGTTTTGGCCATTATTCATACTGAAAGTGCGTTTAATCCGCTGGCGCGCTCGCCCGTACCTGCCTTTGGCTTAATGCAAATCGTGCCCACCTCGGCAGGAAAAGATGCCAGTGCTTATGTGTACGGTAAAGCCTCCTTGTTGACACCTTCGTATTTGTATAATGGCGAAAATAACATAAAAATGGGC
>JAYRHO010000070.1:0-2070 GCA_041907245.1 Saccharospirillaceae bacterium | reverse complement strand
GCGCCCAACCCTTCAGTGCCTTGCCAAGCTAGCACTTCGCCAAGGTTATTACCTTGGGCATCTTGTAGATTTTCTGTAGGCATCGCGTTACAGGGGGTGGAGCTGTGCAGTTTCATCAGCTGCTTTTTGGCTTTGCCCAAAAATTCTAGCCGTGCCACGATTTCTTGCCCGGTGTAGCAGCCTTTTTTAAAGCTGACACCACCTTGTTTTTGCCAGTCGATGTGCTGAGGAACCCAAGCTTCGTGGCTTTGGGCGCTGACCCAAACCAAGCCCAAGGCCAGGTCGGCTTGCGCCCAGCTGCCGTCATCCGCATTGGCGAGGCTAACTTCGGTGATCGGCAGCCAGTGCTCAATGCGGCCGTCGAGCCAGGTCAGCTGGAAGTCGGCGCTGATTTGGGTGATAGGTAAAGGCTCGCTTAATAGTTTGGGATGCAAAGCACTGGGCACTTTACCCAAAACGGCATACTGGCTGCTTTGGTCGATCATTTTGGCTTTAAAAAAGACGGCGTATTTGGCGAGGTGCGACATCAGCGTGCTCACCCGCTCGCGCGGCAGGCGCAGCCAAAAACCGCTGTCCGTTCGGGCAATGACAAAATTGGCGACCATGCGCCCTTTGGCGGTGCAGCAAGCACCTAAAGTCCAATGCCCGATGGGCAGTTTGGCCACATCGCAAGTCAGTTGCCCTTGTAAAAAACGCTCGGCATCGGGGCCGCTGACTTCCAAAAGAGAAAAATCGGATAATAACGAAAAAGCCTGAGTGTTCACTGCCTACCCCCAATAAGTTCGCGCCACAGTGTACGCCAAAGCCACTTAAAACGCAGGCTGTGTATAATGGCGCTTTTTTTAGTCTGAGGTGAGAATCGTGTCGCAAGCAAACCGTGTACGCTGGCACAGCCGTCGTGGCATGTTGGAGCTGGATGTGCTGCTGTTGCCCTTTGCCGAAGAGGCGTTCGATGGCTTAAATGCCGAGGATCAGGCGCTTTATGTGCGCTTGCTGGAATGCGAGGATCCTGATTTATTTGCTTGGTTTATGGATCACCAAGAGCCCGCCGATGCCGAGTTCAAACGTATGATAGGGATGGTCTTAGCGCATGGAAAATCGCGCAAAAAATAGTTGGACTCTGCGCACTTCAATGAGGCAAAACGGCTATAACGCCGCTTTTTGCCTGATTTCTTTGGCCATGCTCTGGCCTTATCTGGCTTGGTTTTACTGGCTGATGCTCTTGCTGTTTTTGAGTGTATTGCTGCTGTGGCTGGCACGGCCTCAGCGTGCGCAGCTGCATGTAACCGCGCAAGGCTTTTACTGGCAGCGTACGGGTAAAGCGGTGCAAAGCCTGCCGTGGCGGGTAGGCAGCGTGCGGCGCAAAGAGGTCATTATTTGGCGTTACGGCTGTTGGCCTTGGCAGAGGCTTATTATTCGCCCCGATAGCCTAGAGGCGGGAGACTTTGGCGAGCTGCTGCGTGCGCTCGCCCTGAGCGCCCATCAGGCCTGATGGGCTTACAGCTCGCCCAGCTCTTTGAGGTATTTGGGTGTCATCACCGTATCAAAGGCGCGCGGCAAGGTTTGTGGGTAGTCGCGGCTAAAGTGCAGGCCTCGGCTCTCTTTGCGCAGCAAGGCGCTGCGAATGATGACATCGGCGACATCCACCAAGTTACGCAGCTCCAACAGGTTGTGGCTGACGCGGTAGTTGGCGTAGAACTCATGGATTTCCTCGCGCAGCAAACGCACGCGGTGTTTGGCACGCAGTAGGCGTTTGTTGGTGCGCACTATGCCTACATAGTCCCACATAAAGCGGCGCAGTTCGTCCCAGTTATGGGAGATCACCACGTCTTCATCTGAGTCTTTTACTAGGCTGGCGTCCCAGGCGGGGATGCTGGGCAGGCTTTGTGTGAAGTCGGTGTGCGCGACGATATCGGCGGCGGCGGCGCGAGCAAAGACCAAACACTCCAGCAAGGAATTACTCGCTAGGCGATTGGCGCCGTGTAAGCCTGTGCAGGCTACTTCACCGATGGCGTACAGTTTTTCAATATCGGTGCGACCGCGTGTGTCGGTCACGACACCACCGCAGGT
>JAYRHO010000069.1:0-2194 GCA_041907245.1 Saccharospirillaceae bacterium | reverse complement strand
TGCTGATGCGGGTAAAGGGTTTGGCAAAATCGTAAACTGAATCACCGTACTGTACATCCGTAGTTCCCAATACTGTCTTAGCTAAATAACGCAGCATATTTTCAGTGTGATCCATCATGTCGCGATAATCGGCATAGGCCTGATAAAACTCGATCATGGTAAATTCGGGGTTATGGCGAGTACTCAAGCCTTCGTTACGGAAGTTGCGGTTAATTTCAAATACGCGATCAAAACCACCCACCACCAAACGCTTTAAATACAGTTCAGGGGCGATACGCAAATACATATCCACATCCAGCGCATTGTGGTGCGTGACAAAGGGCTTGGCCGATGCACCGCCTGGAATAATATGCAGCATGGGTGTTTCGACTTCCATAAAGCCTTGGCCAGTTAAATAGCTGCGAATGCCATTAATAATGGCCGAACGCACGGCAAAAGTTTTACGCGTTTCGTCGTTGATAATTAAATCCACATAACGCTGGCGGTATTTCATTTCTTGGTCGGCTAGGCCGTGGAATTTATCAGGCAAGGGGCGCAAAGATTTCGTAATTAATTCCAAATCTTCGACGGCTTGCACGTTGACATAAAGCTCGCCTTTGCCCGATTTATGCAGCTCACCGGTCACGCCAACAATGTCACCGATATCCAATAATTCCCAGGCTTGGCTGTCTTTTTGCAAATTTTTTGGCAAATAAAATTGAATGCTGTCGGTGTTATCTTGAATGCCAACAAAAGGCCCACCGCGACGCATAACACGCCCTGCCATGCTGACAACAATTTTTTCATTGGCAAGCGTTTCGGTTTCTTTGTGGCCGTGCTGGGCTTTCATATCGGCGGCATAAGCACTGCGACGAAAAGTATTGGGATGGCCGTTGTGCTGTTTGCCTTCACGCAACTTTTCAAGCTTGGCGCGACGCTCAGCAATGAGTTTATTTTCATCCAGCAATTCAGGTGTTTGTTGTTCAGTCATGAGATTTCCCTTGTTGGGCACGAGTACAATTTAATTAAACTAGGTTACAAGCCCATTTTTAGGCTGGCTTCAATAAAGGGAGTTAAATCGCCGTCTAACACCGCTTGAGTGTTGCGAGTTTCTACCCCTGTGCGTAAATCTTTAATGCGCGCGTCGTCTAAAACATAAGAGCGAATTTGACTGCCCCAGCCGATATCGGATTTTGTGTCTTCTAAGGCTTGCGCTTCGGCGCTGCGTTTTTGCAATTCCAGCTCATACAGCTTGGCTTTTAATTGCTTCATCGCTTGATCTTTATTTTGGTGCTGCGAGCGGTCGTTTTGACACTGAGTTACCACCCCTGTTGGCAAGTGGGTGATACGCACCGCAGACTCGGTACGGTTAACGTGCTGGCCGCCTGCACCCGAGGCGCGATACACGTCTATGCGCAAGTCGGCGGGGTTAATTTCGATATCAATATCGTCGTCCACTTCAGGCGAAATAAAAACCGAAGCAAAAGAGGTGTGACGGCGGTTGCCTGAGTCAAAGGGGCTTTTGCGCACCAAACGATGCACGCCCGTTTCGGTGCGCAGCCAGCCGTAAGCGTACTCGCCTTGCACATGGATACTTGCGCCTTTAATACCGGCTACGTCGCCGTCGGAAACTTCCAGCACGTCGGCTTTGAAACCCTGGTCTTCAATCCAACGCAGATACATACGCAGCAACATGCTCGCCCAGTCTTGGGCTTCGGTGCCGCCTGAGCCTGCTTGAATTTCGAGATAACAATTATGGGAGTCCATCTCGCCTGAGAACATGCGGCGAAACTCCAACACCGCCAGCTCCTTGTCTAAGGACTCCAGCTCGCTGCGCACGTCTTCTACGGCGCTTTCATCGTTTTCTTCAACCGCCATATCGAGCAAGTCTTTGGCATCACTTAGGCCATTGCTGAGGTTGTCGATGGTTTTGACCACCAGCTCTAAACTGGAGCGCTCTTTACCCAATGCCTGTGCGCGTTCGGGGTCGTTCCAGACATCGCCCTGCGCCAGCTCGTGTTCGACTTCTTCTAATCGCTCTACTTTGTTGGCGTAGTCAAAGATACCCCCTAAGCACCTCGGTACGGGCTCTTAGGTCTTTAATGGTTTCGAGTATGGGGTTGATTTCCAAAGTAGCACCTGATGATAAATGGGGCGATAAAAAGGCGCGTATCTTAGCTGGAAATGGCGATTGAGGCAAAAAGCCATGCCCTAT
>JAYRHO010000068.1:0-4623 GCA_041907245.1 Saccharospirillaceae bacterium | reverse complement strand
AAGCTGCTGCTGATATTGGCAATTTGCCGCACGTCGCGTTCAATATAGGTCGCGACATAAGAGGCGTAATAAGTGTGCCAATCCGTTTTTTGCTGATATAGCCTAGGCATATAACCTTGATGAATAATTTGCCAAATGGAATCCGTTTTCTGCAAATACGCTTCACGGTTTTGCAGATAATCCATACTGGGAATAAAAGGCTGAGTAAAAGGGCTTTGCTGAATTTCGCGCAACGAAAGCCCAGACAATTTCAAAATCGCAATGCGCCCTGCCAAGGTTTCACCCACATTCTGCATCAACTCAAACGCCTGCGAGCCTGATAGCAAAAACATACCGTTACGCTGTTGTTTATCAATCGCTAGCTTTAATAACGAAAACAGATCTGGTGCGTACTGCACCTCATCCAAAATCACTTTTTCTGGATTGTTTAAAAAAAACAGCTGCGGCTCATCTTTCGCCTGAGCCAGCAGTAATGGGTCATCAAAGCTGACGTAATCATAATTTTTAGCAACCCGTTGTAGCAAAGTGGACTTGCCAACTTGCCTAGGGCCTGTGAGCAACACGGCTGGAAATTGCTGTATCAAGGCTTGAAGAGTGCTGTGTAAATGGCGGGGAATATACATATCAAAACCAAAAAAATGCGTTTAATCCAAGATTGCATCTTACATTAAACGTATTTCCGCTCTAAATCCAGTGGCTGGGCAAGCATTGGCTAACGCAGACAGCCTACCCGTATTTCATTTGTTTTCCGTCCCCGTACGCCATAGCAATACCCCACAAAACTTGGCGTTATTCCTAGCGCAAGCGGGTGCTATAGTGGTTTTCCATTCCTCGTTATCAAGGAGCGCGCCATGACTCATTTTCGTATTGAAAAAGACAGCATGGGGGAGTTGGAAGTCCCTGCCCAAGCTTTGTACGGTGCGCAAACCCAGCGTGCGATCAACAATTTCCCCATCAGCCACCAGCCTTTGCCTAAGCCTTTTATTGAGGCTTTGTTGCACGCCAAAATTGCAGCGGCGCTGGCCAATAAAGAATTAAACGAGCTCGATGGCGAGATTGCCGATGCCATAGTGCAAGCAGGGCAAGCGCTATTGAGCCAAGATTTTATGCCGCACTTTCCTATTGATGTTTTTCAAACAGGATCGGGCACCAGCACCAATATGAATGCCAACGAAGTGCTAGCGCATTTGGCCAGCCAACAGTTGGGCAAGGCGGTGAGCGCCAACGACCATGTGAATTGTGGGCAAAGCAGCAACGATACCATTCCGTCTTGCATTCATATCAGCGCGGCTTTGCTGCTCAACAATGCACTCTTGCCTGCGCTGGAGCATTTAGAGGCCAGTTTGCGCCGCAAAGCACAAAGCTTGCACAACAAAATCAAAACGGGGCGCACCCATTTAATGGATGCCATGCCTGTGCGCATGGAGCAAAGCGTGAACGCTTGGGCGGAGCAGATTGCACAAAACATCCGAATTTTGCACAGCTTGCAGCCCAGTATGCAGGCGCTGGCCCAAGGCGGTACGGCGGTGGGTACGGGCGTTAATGCTCACCCCGATTTTGCCTCGCATTTTTGTGCGCATTTGAGCGCGCAAACAGGCTTGGCGTTTACACCTGCGCGCAATTTATTTACGGCTTTGTCTTGCCAAGACAGCGCCGTAGCTTTGTCTGGGCAGCTTAAAACGCTGGCGGTGTCTTTGCTGAAAATTGCCAACGACTTGCGCTGGATGAACTCAGGGCCTTTGGCGGGGTTGGCGGAAATTGAGTTGCCCGCTTTGCAGCCTGGCTCGTCCATCATGCCTGGCAAGGTCAACCCCGTAATTCCTGAAGCGGTGGCGATGGTGAGCGCGCAAGTGATTGGCAACGATGCGGCCATTAGCTTGGGTGGTTTATCGGGTAATTTTGAGCTGAACGTCATGCTGCCTTTAATCGCGCGCAACCTGTGCGAAAGCCTGAGCCTTTTGGCCAATGTTTCGCGCCTGCTGGCAGACAAAGCCATAGCGGACTTTAAAGTAAACGAGGCGAAAATTCGTGCCGATCTGGCGCGTAACCCGATTTTAGTGACGGCGCTGAACCCCGTTATTGGCTATCTCAAGGCCGCTGAAATTGCCAAACAGGCTTATAAAGAGGGGCGTGCCATCTTGGATGTTGCGGCCGAGCAAACCGACATCCCCAAAGCCGAGCTTGAGCGTTTGCTCGATCCGAAACGGCTCACAGGGCAATAAAGACTTAGCGCAAGCGCGCCTGCACTTGTGCCAAAATACCCTGCACATCCAAACCGCATTGGGCGTACTGCTCGGCGGGCAGAGCGTGTTCGATGTAAGCGTCAGGGATGCCCAAATTCAGTACAGGCACTTCAAGCTGAGCCTGTGCCAACACTTCCAGCACCGCACTGCCCGCTCCGCCCTGTACGGCGTTATCTTCGAGCGTCACCAACAGCTCGTGCTCTTTGGCTAGGCGCAAAATCAGGTCTTTATCAATGGGCTTCACAAAACGCATATCAGCCACACTGGCATCGAGCTGCGCCGCCGCTTGCAGCGCTTGGGTAAGCACAGTGCCGAACGCCAAAAACGCAATCTTTTTACCGCTGCGACGCAGTACGCCCTTGCCCAAAGGCAGAGCTTGCAGCTCTTGCACGACTTCCGCACCTGGGCCTTTGCCACGCGGATAGCGCACCGCCGCTGGGCCTTCATAGAGATAACCTGTGTGCAACAGCTGGCGGCATTCGTTTTCATCCGAAGGCGTCATCACCACCATATTGGGGATGGCGCGCAGGTAGCTTAGGTCGTAAGCGCCATGGTGAGTGGGACCGTCCTCGCCTACTAGCCCTGCGCGGTCAACCGCAAAGAGTACGTCGAGGTTTTGCAAGGCGACATCGTGAATCAGCTGATCATAGGCACGCTGCAAAAAGGTGGAGTAAATCGCCACCACGGGCTTGGCTCCTTCGCAGGCCATACCCGCCGCCAAGGTCACGGCGTGCTGTTCGGCAATGGCGACATCGAAATAGCGGCGCGGAAATTCTTTGGCAAAGCGGATAAGGTCTGAGCCTTCTTTCATGGCAGGCGTGATGCCGATTACGCGCTCGTCTTGCGCGGCGACATCACAAAGCCAATCGCCAAAAATATTGGAAAAAGTGGGGCCTGGTGTGGCCTTTTCGCCATGTACGCTTTTTAAGGCGTGGTACTTGATGGGGTCGGCTTCGGCGGGGGCAAAGCCTTTGCCTTTTTGCGTAACCACATGCAGCAAGCGTGGGCCTGTCAGCTGTTTAAGGTTATTGAGCGTCAGCACCAGCTCATCGAGGTCGTGGCCGTCTATCGGGCCGTAGTAGTTAAAGCCCAGCTCCTCAAACAAAGTGCCGGGGGCAACCATGCCTTTCATGTGTTCTTCGGTTCGCTTGGCAAATTCCCAAGCCGCAGGAATGTTTTCCAGTACGCGCTTGCTGCCTGTGCGCAAGGTGGCGTAGGTGGGGCTAGACCAAATGCGGGTGAAGTATTTGTTGAGCGCGCTGACGCTTTGGGAAATCGACATATCGTTGTCGTTTAGGATGACCAGCACATTGGCTTTTTCACGCCCTGCGTGGTTGAGCGCTTCAAAGGCCATGCCTGCGGTCATCGCGCCATCGCCAATAATCGCAACCACTTGGCGCGGGTCTTTTTGAGCTTGCAGCGCCAGCGCCATGCCCAAGGCCGCGCTGATCGAGGTGCTGGAGTGCCCCACGCCAAAGGTGTCAAATTCGCTTTCACTGCGCAAATTAAAGGCCGCAGGGCCTTCTTTGCTGCGAATCTTGGGCAGGGCTTCGCGTCGCCCAGTGAGGATTTTGTGCGGATAGGCTTGATGGCCCACATCCCAAACCAAGCGGTCGTTGGGGGTATCAAAAACGTAATGCAAAGCGGCGGTCAGCTCGACCACCCCCAAACCTGCGGCAAAATGCCCACCCGACTGCGACACGCTGTACAGCAAAAACTCGCGCAGCTCTTGGCAAAGCTTGGGCAAAACGCTGGCGTCGAGCACGCGCAAATCGGCAGGCCAGTCGATGCTATCGAGCAAAGGGGTTTGAGGGCGAGTGGCGGGGATTTCGGTGAAAGTCATTAGCCTATATCAACACAGCAATGCAAAGGCGCGCATTCTAGCATCGAGCAAGCTTTGCGTCATGGTGATTAGCTCAGCCTGCGTGGGTAGCAGGCTAACGAAGAATGGCCGCTTAGGGCTTGTGGGGCGCGTGAGGTGAGGGCGTTAGCTTACGTCCTCGCCCTTGGCTTGCAAATCGGCGTGGTAGCTGGAGCGCACCATCGGGCCTGAGGCTACGCGGATAAAGCCCAGCTCTTTGGCAATCTGCCCCAGCTCTTTGAACTCGGCGGGCGTCACAAAGCGATCGACAGGGTGGTGGTCTTTGCTCGGCTGAAGGTACTGCCCCAAGGTAATGTGGTCGATCAAATGCGCGCGCATGTCTTTCATCACGGCAATGATTTCGTCGTTGGTTTCGCCTAGTCCCAACATCAAGCCCGACTTGGTGACTATGTGCGGATTGCGCTCTTTGTAGCGCTTAAGCAGCAGCAAAGACCATTCGTAGTCGGCTCCTGGGCGGCATTGTTTGTACAGGCGCGGCACGGTTTCGAGGTTGTGGTT
>JAYRHO010000067.1:0-3268 GCA_041907245.1 Saccharospirillaceae bacterium | reverse complement strand
ACCGCCATGGTTTCACCCAAGGCACGTCCAAGACCGAGCATAAAACTACCAACAATACCCACGCGAGCGTAAGGAATCACCACTTTGGAAATCATTTCAAAACGGGTAGAGCCTAAGCCGTAACTGGCTTCTTTTAATTGCGTCGGCACAGTATTAAATAAATCAATTAAAATGGAGGCCATAAAAGGAATGACCATAATAGAAAGCACCAAGCCCGCACTAAAAAGACCGATGCCCATAGGTGGCCCTTGAAAAAGAACGCCGACCACAGGCCAATTTCCAAAGGCTTCATAAATCCACGGCTGCACATATTCAGCAAGCCAAGGGGTAAGCACAAAAAGCCCCCAGAAGCCGTAAATAATACTGGGAATGGCCGCCAGTAATTCCACTGCAATTCCCACTGGGCGGCGCATAAAATTGGGAGCAATTTGTGTTAAAAAAATCGCCACACCAAGGCTCACGGGCACGGCGATAATCAGTGCGATTAAGGAAGAAACAACAGTACCCCAAATGGACGCCGCAGCGCCAAACTCGCCCATCACAGGATCCCAGCTTTCATTAAGCAAAAAATCCCAGCCGAAGGCTTTGATAGCAGGCATGGCCGAAACTACCAACTGCCAGCCGATGGCAAAAACCAGCACCAGTAAAAATAATGCACAGGCCTTGGTTACGGCCTGAAAGAGAACATCGCCCATGCGGCGAGAATTCGCCGCATTTTGTTTAAACCCAGATAATCTCATTGGGATTTCCAGCTCTTTTCGATTTTCGTTACCACATTTTGAGGCAGAGGAACGTAGGCCAATTCAATGGCTTGTGCGCTGCCTTTGCTCCAGCTCCAAGAGAAGAACTCTTGAATTTTTTGGTTGGTTTGCGCGCTATTATTTTTGCGCATCAAGCCAAAAGTCGCACCCGTGATAGGCCAGCTGTTTGCACCTACTTGGTTGGTTAAAACCACCGCCATGCCTTCGACGCTATCCCAGTCGGCGTTAGCCGCTGCGGCTTTTAAATTATCCAAAGTCGGCGCAACAAAATTACCTGCTGAGTTTTTCAAACTTACCGAACTCATGTTGTTGTGCAGCACATAGGCCAGCTCGACATAACCAATCGCCCCATCAATACGCTTGATGTAATTGGCCACGCCTTCGTTGCCTTTTGCGCCCACACCTTTAGGCCATTTTACCGATTTGTCACTGCCTATTTCCTTCGCCCAATCGCTGCTAACTTTGCTTAAATAATTGGTCAGCATCCAGGTAGAGCCAGAGCCATCGGCGCGGTGCACAACGGTAATGGCTTTGTGTGGCAAGGCAAGGCTTGGGTTTAAGGCTTTAATGCGCGCATCATCCCAGAAGGTAATTTTTGCCGCAAAAATTTGCGCCAAAGTTTCGCCATCCAAACGTAATTCATTGGGCTTAATGCCTTTGATGTTATGGGTTGGGATAACGCCACCAACAATAACAGGGAATTGCACCAAATTATTTTCTTTTAATTCTTGCGCAGTGAGTGGTGCATCGGTCGCAGCAAAATCCACTGTGCCTTGAATAATTTGGCGAATACCACCGCCTGAGCCGATCGATTGATAATTAATCTGTTCTTTGGTTTCTTGCTGATAAGTACCCGCCCATTTGGACAGCACAGGAAAAATAAAGGAAGAGCCTGCGCCGTTGACTTGCTGCGCACTGGCAAGCTGCGCACCCACACAGAACAGACCCGCGACCAACAGTTTTTGCATTTTCATAATTGGTTCTCTCTTAGATAACTGGGTCACACTCTAACAGGCGAATGTGACATGAATATGACAAGCGGCGGCTAGGTAACACCGCCCCGTCTTTCTTAAAACTTATATTTCAAACCAAAGCCCGTGCTGGACTCATCACGGTTTTTCCCTGCCACTGTGCCACCTGCACCGTCTTCAAAGCGCGTCATGCCGCTGTAAACATAGCCAATGGTGTTTTTACCCAAGAGGTAATCCACGCCCAGCTCCGCTTGGCTGATGCTGGCATCGGTTTTTGCACCCGTTTTCGTTTTATCGGCCAAACCTTGGCCCAACTGCACTTTTAGTGCCAGCTTATCTAAGGTCCATTGCGCACTGGCCAGCCAGCCTAATTCTTCGCTTTTATCTTGGTCGATGCCCTGGCTGCTTTGTGCCAACAAACCCAGCTGTAGATTGCTGATGGGGTTGAGCGTCAACACCATGCGCAGCGAATTTAAAGGATCGCCCTTGCCCGTCACCACGCCGCCATCACCGGTTACTTTGTTATCCAGCGCTAAGCTTACGCTCAGTAGCGAACTCTGGTAATTCACTGCCGCAGACAGGCCGTCTTTTTGGGCTTTTTTCTCTTTTGGCATCCAGTCCAAACTGGCCGTTAAGGCGTCGAATAATTTCGGCGTGCTGTATTGCACACTTTGATTGTGACGAATTTCACCCGCAAGCAAGCCCGTCATATCCAAAGCGGTATCGTTAAATAAATCGACTTTGCCTTGCGCTAATTTCAGCGGGGTATCGAAGTTGCCCATGATGATTTGGCCGAATCCGCCTTTAACGCCCACAAAGGCATTACGCTGGCTCAAAATAGGTTTGGCATTATCCGCAGGATTAACACCCACTTCGTATTGATAGATAAGTTTTAGGGCGTTTTCTAATTCTTGTTCGCCTTTTACACCCAAACGTGAAGCTTGGTTTTCGACTTGCCACAAACGCTCCCCTGCGGCATTTTTTGCGTCCAACATGCCAAGATTCATTTGGCCATAAAACTCAGGCTGACCTTCAGCCAAAGCCGCGTTGCCGCCTAAAATGCTCAGTAACAGCATGGATTTTGCTAGTGTGGTTTTTTGCATACTTTGTCCTCGTTGATTTGACGAGTGCAGTATGCAAAAGAATTATTACAGCTTTATGAAACCTTTATGACGGATTTATGACAACGAACTTACAGCCATTTTTTGTATTTAAATACCGCCAGCAAACCCACTGCCATCGTCAGCATCAAACCCAAAACCACAAAATAGCCATAGCGCCATTGCAGCTCTGGCATATTTTCAAAGTTCATACCATACACACCCGCGACAAAGCTTAGGGGAATAAAAATCGCGGTAATCACGGTGAGCACCTGCATAGTTCGGTTTAGCTGATGAGTGGAAACCGACAAATACGCATCGGACAAATCACCGCAGAGGTCGTAATACAAACTCACTAGGTTTAATAAGCGCTCAAACTTGTCATACACATCACGAATGGCGTGCTGACTATTTTTATTTTTTTTAGCTAAAAATT
>JAYRHO010000066.1:0-3419 GCA_041907245.1 Saccharospirillaceae bacterium | reverse complement strand
GGTGCTGCAAATTCAAAGGTTGCGGCCACACCCACAACGCTAAGCTGCACCGAAATGGCCGTTGAGGGGTTTTGTTCGTTCAGAATCTTCTCGATACGCGTTAAAAGCTTATCTTTGACCCAATCACGCACAAAACGATTGGGTGCAATCAGCTCCAAGACACCTGCATTATCCTGAACTTTAAGCGGGCGAATCCACATATTAAATTGCATTGCAGGTAACTCATGCTGCAACTGTCCTAGGCAATTTTGCCAAATATCCATTAAAGCCACTGGATTCACCTACCATCAAAATTAGGCTGCGCATTCTACCCGAGAGTGCTTAGGTTATCCACAATATCGGTGAAATTAATTTCCGTTAACTCCTTCTTGAAAGTTCAGTTAACCACCTCGAAGTCAAGTAAAATAAGGGTTTAATTCGATATTTTTAAAACTTTCTATTTTTACTCGACCTGAATCTGTGGATAACTACAGGATAAGAACAGAGAAATCTGTGGATATTTATGTACAGTTTTTCAGCAAAAAAACTACCCACAATTCATCCTTGCTCAACTCCCAGCTCATACCAAGCTTTATCAGGACTTCTACAGAGCCTTATCCTTGATTTAGTTTATTGATTTATAAGAGGATTTTTATTTTATCCACAAAAAATTATGCGCTAATAACAGCAGTAACAAGAGCACAAAAAATAAAATATTTAGATTTCTTTCATTTCTCTTTTTTTGTTTTTTAAGATTCATTACGCGCGAAGATTTTTTAGTCGCTTTGTCGGTTGCTTATCTTTTCGTCATCTCGTATGATTGCCGCCCTTTAATTTTGCCCACTAACAACCTTTGGGAAGTACATTATGAAACGTACATTTCAACCTAGCGTTTTAAAACGCAACCGCACTCATGGCTTCCGCGCTCGTATGGCGACCAAAAACGGCCGTCAAGTGCTGTCACGTCGTCGTGCTAAAGGCCGTCACGTTCTCGTTAACGTCTAGTCATCTGGCTACGCCCTGTGTCAGAAACTGGTTTTCCTCGTGCGGTTCGTATCTTAAAACCTGCCGAGTTTAAACGAGTTTTTGATGACACACAGTGGCGCAGTAGTACGCCACAGCTGTTGCTGCTGGCGAGTGCGAATGAGCAGAATCAAGCCCGCCTTGGTTTTGTTCTAGCCAAAAAACAGCTAAAACGAGCAGTTGATCGCAACCGAGTAAAACGCATAGTGCGTGAATCTTTTCGCCATCAACAGGCAAAATTGCCCGCTTACGATTTTGTTGTCCTCGGCCGTTCTGGCCTTACTGAACTCAGTAACTCAGAAATTCGCACTATGATTGATACTCTTTGGTTCAAACTAAAGCGTCCAAACCATGACAAATCCTCAGCCCGACGCCCACAAAGCTCCTCGTCTAAGCGCTAAAGCGTTATTGCTGTTGATTGCATTCTATCGCACTGCGATAAGCCCTCTGCTCCCCAGTCGTTGCCGTTACTACCCTACTTGCTCTGGCTATGCCGATGAAGCCATTCGTCGCTATGGTGCTGTGCGTGGCGGTTGGTTAGCACTAAAAAGACTGTTAAGGTGCCACCCTTGGGGCGCATCAGGCTACGACCCTGTGCCTGATTTACCGCATTCCTCTCATTGTTGCCAACGGAAAACCTAATCATGGATATCCGCCGTACCCTTATTTTTATCGGTTTAGCCATCAGCTCGTATTTTTTGATCCTTGCTTACAATGGCGACTACGGTCAAAAACCCGCTCCTGCCGCACAACCTGCGGTGGCCGTACAAGAGCAAGCTCAGGATGTGCCTGATACCAGCGACGCGATGCAAGCTCATACCGATGCGCCCAATCCTGCTAATCCTTTGGCGGTGCATAGCGTTGAAGCCAAAGCCGATGCCAGCCATTTAATTCAGGTTGTTACCGATACCCTGGTGGTGGTGATTGATTTACGCGGTGGCGAAGTGGTGTCGGTTAAGCTGCCTGCTTACCCTGCGGCTATTGATCAGCCTCAAACACCTTTCTCTTTGTTAGATAGCAGCAACGAGCGTGTTTATATCGCCCAAAGCGGTTTGGTTGGCCGTGATGGTATTGATAAAAACGGTGCGGCGCTCTTTACCACCAGTGCAAAGAACTACGTTTTAGCCGATGGCCAAGATGAACTGCAAGTGGTGTTAAACGCCTCAGACAGCAAGTCTCAGGTGCAAAAAATCTTCACCTTTAAGCGTGCGGATTACTTAATTGGCGTGAACTATAAAATTGAAAACACCTCAGCCGAACCTTGGCAGGGTGTGTTTTATGCACAGTTAAAACGTGACAACTCCAGCGATCCTTCAGCGGGCAGCCAAATGGGCATGGCCGCTTATTTGGGTGCGGCTTTAACTACCAAAGAAAACCGTTATGCCAAAGTGAAATTTAGTGATTTAGAAAAAGGCTACAAGAGTGTCGAAACCGGTGGTTGGGCAGCGATGCTGCAACACTATTTCCTGTCGGCTTGGGTTCCTCAGGATCAAACTCAGTCTTACACCTACAACGGTAAAGTAGCCAAAGGCTATAACATTTTTGGTTTCTATGGCGCACCTTTGGAAATTGCTCCTGGCAGCACGGGTGAGCTGGGCGCCAATCTTTATGTTGGCCCTAAAATTCAGAAAAACCTCGAAGCTATTGCACCGCATTTGGAGCTGACCGTGGATTACGGTTGGTTGTGGTGGATTGCTCAGCCGTTATTTTGGCTGCTGACCTTCTTCCACGGCTTAGTTGGCAACTGGGGCTTGGCCATCATCCTACTAACGATTTCTATCAAGATTCTGTTCTTTAAGCCTTCTGCTATGAGCTATCGCTCTATGGCCAATATGCGCAAAGTTGCCCCTAAAATGACGGCTATTAAAGAACAATACGGCGACAACCGTGAAAAACTCGGCCAAGAAATGATGAAGCTCTACAAAGAGGAAAAAATTAATCCTCTGGGTGGTTGCTTACCCATCTTGATTCAAATGCCCGTGTTCATCGCCTTGTACTGGGTGTTGATGGAATCGGTGGAATTGCGTCAAGCGCCCTTTTATCTGTGGATTAAAGACATGTCGGTGATGGATCCGTACTTCGTTCTGCCGTTGATTATGGGCGTGTCCATGTTCTTGCAAATGAAGCTCAATCCCACTCCGCCCGACCCTATGCAGGCGCGCGTGATGCAATTTATGCCCATCATCTTTACCGTATTCTTCCTGTGGTTCCCCGCAGGTTTGGTACTGTACTGGGTGGTCAACAACGTACTTTCCATTGCGCAGCAGTACGTTATTACTAAGCAAATAGAAAAAGCTTAAGGAATAACTACCTAGGTAACCTTATTCTGAAATTTCTTAAAACTCTCGCTTGGTGCTAGGTGCTATTCGCTTAGCGCCCAGCTCAAAGCTTTGAGCGCCTGCCTATGATTCACACCG
>JAYRHO010000065.1:0-8000 GCA_041907245.1 Saccharospirillaceae bacterium | reverse complement strand
TTTTTTCTAAATGGTGTGGAGCCGGTGCGTTTTTATTCGGTCTATTTTGACTATTCTAATTCGGGGGCATGGTGGCAACCTCCTGCTGCCGATATGTACTCTTCGCAACCTCCAAAAAATGATTCATTTTTAGCCTTACCTTGGGCTTGGATACTGGCCGATCCAAACCAGAGGCCTTCTCATTTTGAATTATTGTTACCAAAAGAAGATGGGGAAACCGCCGTAATGGCAACCTATTCTGGCAGTGTTCAGCTTCGTTGGAAGAGAGAACTATTCTTAAGTTCCATAACAGACACCCTTACGGTTTGGCAGCAAAATATAAAGTCACCCTGCCGAGAAGGCTGGTCGCAGCTAAACATCTGCATACCGCTTAAGTCTTCTCAGGCGGTGCCCCCTGGGCTTTTATTGTATTAAGGAAACCCTGAATAACGTAAGCGTAACAGCACACTTATTTGCTTGCTTTAGCAGAGGAGCTACAGAATGCATTTAAACAATAAAATGTTCGGTATAAGGCGGCGAATAGGCCGCCTATTGGCTGCTTTTGCGCTGGGTGCAATTTTGGGTTTTACTATTTTTTATTGGTTTTCTCATCATTCTTTTCCTCTTGGCTCGATTATTATGGATTTTGTTTCCGTAATTAAATCTTTAGTTTTTTCATTAATAATATGTTTTTTTCTAAGATATTTTTTTTATAAAAACAAAAGGATAAAAATAAGCACGGTAAATTATTGGTCGTTCGGCATGGGCTGGCTTATGGCCGTCGTGCTTACGATCGTGCTTTATCCTGGAGATGATCGTTATTTCACACCGCCTAAAGTTGTGCAGCAACAAGCCAAATTGCTAGAGCAACAATTAGCTCAATATCCTGTTTTTTGGGAAGTGGGCATGGATAACCCTAGAAAAGAAGAGAGTTTTGAACTAAGACCGAAGATTAAATCTACTGGATATATGCCTTTCTCTAATACGCCTTGGGCGATGGTTTGGAATGTGTATTACAAAGACGGAACCCAGGTATATGCAACGTTTTTTCTAAATGGTGTAGAGCCAGTGCGTATTCATTCAGTAGCGTTTAATTATTCCAATACAGAAGCTTGGTGGCAACTTCCAGATGCCGAAATCTATCAGGTAAATAATCCAGATAATAAACTGCTTTTGGCCTTGCCTTGGGCTTGGATGCTGTCCGATCCAACTAAGACACCCGCTCATTTTGAATCATCAATAAATACAGCTGGGAATACTGAGATAACAGCAACCTATCCCGATGGCGTTCAGCTTCGCTGGGAGAGAAGCCAAGACGAGCGGGATGCCATTCGTGTTGAGAAGCCGAATATGAAACCAGCCTGTCAGATAGGCTGGACGCTGCTAAAGATTTGCGTGCCGCCTAAGCCTTCTCAGGCAGTACCTCCTGGGCTCTTATTGTATTAAAGAATCCCTTCCCATAGGTCATGCCGCTAAAGGAAGGTTTAATACGGCTTTTAGGCCGCCAAATGTTGAGTCTTCTAAACGAAGTTCGCCGCCGTATTCCTGCGCTAGGTCATTTACGATATTAAGGCCTAGACCGCTGCCTGCGCTGCGTTCATCGAGGCGCGTGCCGCGTTTTAATACTTCACTTTTTTGCTCTTGTTCTATGCCTAGGCCGTCGTCTTCGATGGCTAAATGCAGTTGATTGTCTAGGATCTGTGCGTTGATCTGAATTTGTGATTTGGCCCATTTGCAGGCGTTGTCCATTAAATTGCCTAGCATTTCTTGTAGGTCGGCTTCTTCACCCTGAAATTGCAGCTCAGGAGCGCACTGTATTTGAATACACAGATCTTTATCGCTGTGCACTTTGTGCAATACCCGCACTAGCCCCTCTAGCGTAGGTAGTACAGTGCAGCGACTAGCGCGCGTGCGGGTGGCGGCGGCTTTGGCGCGGCTTAAATGGTAATCGACCTGCGCGCGCGCACGCGCGACTTCGGTATTAACTAAGCTCGCTAATTTGATCGGCTCAATTGGCCTTGTATGCGCCGCATTGGCCAAAATAGTGAGAGGCGTCTTCAGTGCGTGTGCCAAGTTGCCCGCCTGAGTGCGTGCTCGCTCTAATAATAATTGGTTTTGTTTTAATGCAGCGTTAAATTCTTGAACTAACGGGCTTAATTCACTGGGAAAATCGTTGGGTAATTTTTGTTTTTTTCCTTTAATTACCAGGCTTAATTCTTCGCGCAAGCGCTTAAGGGGCTGTAATCCTAGCCAAAGCTGTAATAACACAGCCAGCATTAAGCCAATGCCTAATATCGTTAATGCTTGCCATAGTTCAAGCTTAAAGCGCTCTAGTGGGCTATGTAGAGCGCTGTCATCAATGGCAACAGCGAGCGTTAATTTTTTATCGTTAATGGTTATTTCGCGCAGCAAAACCAAAAGTGACGTGCCTAAGTTGGTGTGCAAAGTAACGAGATGATTACTTGGGGCGGGTAGGGTTAGCTCTTGATCCCAGAGCGAGCGCGAGCGCAGTGTTTTATCTTCGCTTTGGATTTGCCAATACAAACCAGACAGCGGGCGGCTAAAACGCGGATCGCTTAGCGTGCCATTTAGGCTGAGTTCGGGTTCGATTTCGACAGAAGCAGTCAGCTGGTCAAGCTGGCTATTTAGCTCTTTTTGTAATTGAGCACTTAAATGCTGCTGGAATAATTCGCCAAGGCCAAGGCCCGCAACAATCAAGCTCAGCATCACCCAAGACAGAGTGCCTAATACTAAGCGAAGGCGCAGTGAGTGCATTATTGCGTTACCTTTAAAACGTAGCCCAGTCCACGCACGGTTTCGATTAAATCTTTGGGGATTTTTTTACGCAGTCTACCGATAAATACTTCGATGGTATTGGAGTCTTTATCAAAATCTTGCGCGTAAATATGTTCGGTTAGTTCGGTGCGTGAAACGACTTTATTTTTGTGCAAAATTAAATAAGCCAACACTTTGTATTCATGGCTGGTTAGATCCAGTGCGTAGTCATTTAACAAAATGCGTTGGCTTTTGCTGTCCAGTGTTAAGGCACCTGCACAGACTTCTGCGCTGGCATGGCCTGCGCTTCGGCGGATAAGCGCGCGCAAGCGCGCTAACAGCTCGGCCAGATGAAAAGGCTTGGCTAAATAATCGTCTGCCCCTGCATCCATGCCCGTTACTTTTTCATGCCAAGAGTCGCGAGCGGTTAAAATTAAAACGGGGGTGCGAATGCCTGCGTCGCGCCATTTTTTCAGCACGCTTAACCCGTCTAACTTGGGCAAACCCAAATCCAAAATAATGGCATCATAAGGCTCGGTGCTGCCTAAGTAATGCCCATCCACGCCGTTATGAGCACAGTCAACGGCGTAGTTTTCATTGCGCAGTGCTTGTTCAAGCTGTTTGGCTAAAGTGGGTTCATCTTCGATGATTAAGGTCCGCATGTTCACCTTGCTGTGGGGCTTGGGGTTTTACAGGAAGTTTGGATTTGTGCTTTTTCTCACCCAATACGCCGCCAGTTTTGGCATCGATAATGAGTTTAAGCAAGCGGCCATCTTCGCGCAGAATTTTTATTTCATAAATCCATTTTCCAGAGGCGCGCTCTAATTCAACTTCCAAAACGCGCCCAGGGTAGCTGGACTCGATCTTCTCTAAAATAAGGCGCAAGGGCTGTACTTCGCCTGCCAGCAAAGCAGCACGAGAACGCTCGTGATCGCTATCGGCAAGAGCGTATGGACTCTGCAATAAAACCAGAAGGGCAAGAAGGCCAAGACGTCTAAACATAGTCACCTCGCAGTGTGGATTGTTGGCTATTTTACGCACAAAAATCTGAACGGAATATGAATGTCGCATTCAGCAAAGATTCAGAATATTTTGCGTAAAGTGGCCTCATCCAATTCAGGATAACAGGAGAAAGACCATGAAAGCTTCAAATATCGTTTTAAATGCTACTTTAATCGGCTGTGCTGGTTTCTATGCACTAACAGGTTTTGCCGCCAGCGCAGAACCCACACCTGCTAAAAACTGGATGCCGATAAAACAAGTGATTGAAAAAGTCGAAGCACAAGGCTTTACCAATATCGAATCCATTGAGCGCGATCATGGCCAATACGAAGTAAAGGCCATCAATAAAGACGGTGTACGTACCAAACTGTATTTGAACAGTGAAAGCGGCGACATCCTAAAACAACATGAAAAATCTCATAAAAAAGATGGCGATAAAAAGAGTCGCCATGAGAAAAAAGCAGCCAATGCCGAACCTGCCCCAGCACCTGTTAAATAAATACGAGGCAAAGACGAAAAGCGGGGCCATGCCCCGCTTTTTTAGCGTTTAAATTCTTTATCGCTTTGCACCCGAATTGGCATCAATGGGCTGTCGGTCGTAATAATGCGCGAGCCGTCTACGCGAGTGATGCTGCCTGCATAAGTGCCGCCTGCGCTAAAGCTGCACAGCTGCACATTTAAGCCATCTAAAATAGGCAAGGGCGCTAATTCTTGGTATACGTTCAGCCCACGATCAAAATTACCTTTCGTGCCTTCAATCAAGGTTTTTTTGTTATCAAATAAAGAAATGTTGTGACCACAGCGCCCAACTATGGGTTTAACAACATAGCCTTGATTTCTTAATTCTTCCGTCAATTCAAACTGTGAATTTAATAGATACGGATGATTGGGAAACAGCTCCCATAAAATGGGCAAAATAGCTTTGTTGCTGGGGATTAATGTCCATAGCGGCTCAAAGACTAAAGTGTCGGGGCGAAAGAGCACATCCATCAGACGGGGTTGGCTGTTATTCGGTGAGGCCAACGCATGCTGCTGCGCTGCGTCAGTTAATTCTTCGCGTAATTGATCCAAGGCGGTTTCCCATGCCCAGGTTTTCCACAGGCGTTGAATGGCTACTCCATCGGCATCCAGCACTTCGCTGTGATTGTCATTCCAGTGCAGCTTATCCAAACCGCGCACAAGCTTGCTGGAAATGCCCGCCGCTTGCATGCATTGCTGCATAAAAAGCGCGTGATAAAGTTCCTCGGCGTCTTCATCCAATAAAATATGCACCAGGCCATCGGTGTTGGATTTTTTCCAAGCATCAATTAAATGCTGAGCTAAATCTTCGCCTGCATCTTCACCGTCATCGCAGCCATAATGCACAGCCCAAGCACCTTGAATTTTAGCGGCCTCAGTATGGCAAGAAGCCGAATCGCAGTTGTATTCGTACAGTTTTAGCCCTTGCTCGGTTAAGCAAAAATCAAAGCGCCCAGTAATCATTTGATTGCGGCGGTTATTCCAAGACTGCACGATGCGCGGCCAAATGACTTTGGGCAAGTTAAAGCGCGCTAATAATTCCTCATGCTGCAAAACGTAATCGGTGGCGTGCATAAAAAGAGCGTGCAGCTCGTTGACTGCGCGTTTTACTTCTTGCTCGGCGGTGGCAGAGATACAAAAATACTGATAACGCCGTGCATGGGGCGCAAGATTTTCGCCATTTTTGGCTAAATAGGCGGCTTCATCGGGGTTGGCTAAATTCAGCCATGGGCGATTAATGTGCTCGGCCTCGGGGGCGGTTTCACGCATTTTAATCGCAAATAATTCGGGCTTGGGTTTGGGAAAGGCCACCGCATGAGTGGCGTCGGCGGTTTGCATGACCCAGCCTAAAATTGAGGCATTAAGGAAAGAGCATTGAATCCAGTAGTTGCCATCGGCGCTGACGCAGGCGGGTAATTCGCGGCTGTAATTCCGCCCTTCCCAACTAAAAAAATCGACATTTTGCTCGGCGACACGCAGTTTGTCGGCAAAGACTTCGGTGATGATAGCAACATGCCCTGTGCGCTGAAATTCGCCACCTTCGCTCCAAATGAGCATGGCTCCGACTTCGGGGTGGCGTTTGGAGCCATTTGCAAAAGAGTGCAAAGGTAAACGCTCATCGGTGGCCACAATTTTTACCGAGCTTAAACGAAAAATATCGTAAGCCATGGCAATATCGTCGAACACATAGCCGCGATTGACCAGCAGCCAGCGCCGCGCAAACTCCACGCATTGCCATTTATAGCCTGTGTATACGCCATTAAAATAATTGCGAAACGCATGACGGTCGGGCAAGAGTTTATTGTCTGCGCTTTTGTAATCGCTGGAGTAAGCAGGAACATCACCTAGGGCGTAGCCCTGAATCTGGCCAAAGAGCAAAGAATTGGACATGGTCAATAAAATCCATAGCATTAAATAATGCCGATTAGTATGCGCTTTTTTTTGCATTAAAATAGCAGAGTAGGGCGTATACTTACGAAAAAATCACAAGGAGTTCTCTATGCGAGTGTTGGTGTTGGGTGCGGGCGTAATCGGCACAACCAGTGCGTATTATTTGGCCAAAGCGGGTTTTAATGTCACGGTTTTAGAGCGTCAAAGTGGCGTGGCAGAGGAAACCAGTTTTGCCAATGCGGGGCAGCTTTCTTATGGTTACTCGGCTCCGTGGGCGGCGCCTCATATTCCTTTGCAGGCACTGCAATGGTTAATGCAAAAACATGGGCCGCTGCGCATTGGTTTAACCGCAAACCCAGCGCAATATCGGTGGTTGTGGCAGATGTTGCGTAATTGCACCAGCAAGCGTTATGCCATCAATAAAGAACGCATGGTGCGCGTAGCCGAATACAGCCACCGTTGCTTGCAACAACTACGCAGTGAATATGAGCTGGATTATGAAGGCCGAAGTTTGGGTGTGACTCAGCTTTTTCGCACCCAAAAACAGCTTAAAAATGCAGCGCAAGATATGGCAATTTTGGAAAAATTTAATGTGCCTTTTCGTCTATTAAAGCCTGCTGAAATAGCTGAAGTCGAACCTGCCCTAGAGGCACGAACTAAGCTTTTTACAGGGGCTTTGTATTTAGAGCAGGACGAGTCTGGCGACTGCCGCTTGTTTACGCAAAAGCTGGCGGGGATTGCGGCCAACTTAGCGGTGGAGTTTCGTTTTAATCATACCGTGCAACGCTTTGAAATTCAGAATAATAAAATAGTCGGAGTCTGGTCTGAAGGAAAATTATGGCAGGCGGATTGTTATGTGCTGGCGCTAGGTAGTTACAGCCCTGCGCTGCTAAAGCAAATTGGTCTTTATGCCCCTGTGTACCCTTTGAAAGGTTATTCCATAACAAAATCCATTCTTGATCAAGATCAAGCGGTGCGCTCAACGATTTTGGATGAAAGTTATAAGGTCGCTTTAACGCGCTTTAATTCACGCATTCGCGTCGGTGGCATGGCAGAAATTCGTGGCCACGACTTAACGCTAAACCCGCAACGCGAAGAAACTTTATTGATGGTGCTCAATGATTTGTTTCCTAACGCAACCGAAGGTTCAGAGACAAATTTTTGGACGGGCTTGCGCCCAGCAACGCCCGATGGCACGCCCATTATTGGTGCAACCCCTTTTGATAATTTATTTATCAATACTGGGCATGGCACTTTAGGCTGGACCATGTCTTGTGGCAGCGGAAAGTTATTGGCCGATATTATTTCAGAAAAATCCACGGAAATTGCTTTGGATGGCTTAGGAATTGGGCGTTATGGCGCAACCTGAAGCGTGGGGCGAAAAAGGTAGTTTTCGGGTAAATCTTTTGGCACGGTAGGGTAAGGGTTCGCTCCTAAAATCGCTTTTATTGCCCAGTCGTCAAATTCGTCGTCGTTGCTGGAGCGGATAACGCGCACTTGCGTAATAAGTTGGCGATAACTGTATTGAATTTCTAAGCGCACACTGCCATTTAGATTACTTGGTGCGCGAATTTTATTGCGCATATGCGCCAAAATTTGCTGTTGAAAACTGCGCTCTAAAGGATCTATGGCGAGTTCGTCTTGGCTCATGTGCAGCCCCACTGTGCTTTCTGTGTTTGATGCAGGCAAAGTGACGCTTTTCTGCACTGAAGATGTCGTTGTTGTGTTAGGTGCAGGGGTTTGAACGATAGGATGCGGCGGCTTTTTCCGCATAGGCTTGGTTTTTTGGGGTTTAAGTGGCGGTGAAGAAGGGCTCAGTGTTGCGGAATTAGCAG
>JAYRHO010000064.1:0-2714 GCA_041907245.1 Saccharospirillaceae bacterium | reverse complement strand
TTGAATGGCGTGAGCCTGGCTGCTCTATGTGTTTGGCCATGAATAATGACCGTTTGTTGCCAGGTGAACACTGCGCCTCCACCTCCAATCGCAACTTTGAAGGCCGTCAAGGCTATGGCGGTCGCACGCACTTAGTCAGCCCTGCGATGGCGGCGGCGGCGGCCATCGCTGGCCATTTTGTCGATGTGCGTACGTTTTAAGGCCACTTAGAGGAAAAAAAGATGAAAGCATTTACTAAGGTAAAAGGTATTGTGGCCCCGATGAATCGCGCCAATATCGATACCGATATGATTATTCCTAAGCAATTTCTAAAATCCATTAAACGCTCAGGCTTTGGCCCTAATTTGTTTGATGAACTGCGCTATTTGGATGTGGGCGAACCCGATGCCGACAATTCAGGCCGCCCGTTAAACCCCGATTTCGTGCTCAACCAAGCACGCTACCAAGGTGCTTCCGTGCTTTTAGCACAAGAGAACTTTGGCTGCGGTTCTAGCCGTGAGCACGCGCCTTGGGCGCTGGAAGACTTCGGTTTTCGCGCCATCATCGCCCCCAGTTACGCCGATATTTTCTTTAGCAACAGTTTCAAAAACGGCCTGCTGCCCATTATTTTGCCGCAAGCCGTCGTCGATCAGCTTTTTGCCGAAGTCGAAGCACAAGAGGGCTACCAATTAGATATTGATTTGGCTGCACAAACCGTCACCACGCCCGGCGGTGAAAAAATCGGTTTTGAGATTGATGCTTTTCGCAAGCACTGTTTATTAAATGGCTTGGATGACATCGGCCTGACCTTGGAGCATGCCGATTCCATTCGTGCGTATGAGGCTAAGCGCAAAGAACAAGCGCCTTGGCTGTTTGCCTAAAGCAGGGTGCTCGGCGCATGGCGCTGGGCGCAAATACAATCGCGCTAAGCTCCTTGCGCTTGGCGCTAAGCGAAATAGAGAGATAAAAATGAGCAAAAAAGTATTAGTCCTTCCTGGCGACGGTATTGGCCCAGAGATTATTGAGCAAGCCGTAAAAGTCTTAAATGCGGCCAAAGCAAAATTTAATTTAGATATCGAGCTGGATGAAGCCATGTTAGGTGGTGGTGCGTACGACCAGTACGGTCATCCTTACCCAGAGGAAACTCGTGTTAAAGCCGAAGCAGCCGATGCGATTTTATTAGGCGCGGTGGGCGGCCCTAAATGGGATGGCAAAACCGAGCGTCACTTGCGCCCAGAGCAGGGGCTGTTGGATATTCGTTCAGGCTTGGGCTTGTTCGCCAATTTACGTCCCGCTGTGTTATTTCCTCAATTAGCCAGCGCCTCCAGCTTAAAGCCTGAAGTGGTGTCGGGCTTGGATATTTTGATTGTGCGTGAACTTACAGGCGGCATTTATTTTGGTCAGCCACGCGGTGTGCGCACTTTAGAAAACGGCGAGCGTCAGGGTTATAACACCGATGTTTACAGCGAGAGCGAAATTCGCCGTATCGCCAAAGTAGCCTTTGAAGCCGCGATGAAGCGCAATAAAAAACTCTGCTCCATCGACAAAGCCAACGTATTGGAAGTGACGGTATTGTGGCGTGATATTGTCAATGAAGTGGCGAAAGACTACCCAGAGGTAGAAGTCTCTCATATGTATGTGGACAACGCTGCCATGCAGCTGGTGCGTGCACCTAAGCAGTTTGACGTGATGGTCACAGGCAATCTCTTCGGTGACATTTTGTCCGACGAAGCCGCCATGCTCACAGGTTCTATTGGTATGCTGCCTTCTGCGTCCTTGGATGTGAACAACAAGGGCATGTATGAGCCTTGCCACGGCAGCGCGCCCGATATCGCAGGCAAAGGCATTGCCAACCCCTTAGCAACCATCCTCTCTGCTGCTATGATGCTGCGCTATTCATTGGGCGCGCCGCAGGCGGCCGATGCCATCGAACAAGCGGTCAGCAAGGTGTTGGATCAAGGGTTGCGCACCGGCGATATCTTCAGCGAAGGCATGACTCGCGTGGGCACCAAAGAAATGGGCGAAGCTGTGGTCGCAGCTTTAAAAGCACTGTAATTTTAGGGTAGAGCAATGCAAAAAGTAGGTTTAATCGGCTGGCGCGGCATGGTGGGTTCTGTGCTGATGCAGCGCATGCAGGAAGAAAAAGACTTCGATCTGATTTCCCCTGTGTTTTTTACCACCTCACAAAAAGGTGAGCCTGCGCCAAGCTTTGCAGGCAAAGACTGTGGTGCTTTAGAAAGTGCGTACGACATCGACGCCTTAAAAGCCATGGATATCATCATTACTTGTCAAGGCGGGGACTACACCAAAGAGGTGCATCCTAAGCTGTTGGCCACGGGTTGGAATGGCTACTGGATTGACGCCGCCTCTGCTTTGCGCATGAAAGACGATGCCGTCATCATTCTTGATCCTGTCAATAAGCAGGTTATCAAAGACGCTTTAGCCAAGGGCGTAAAAACCTACATCGGCGGCAACTGCACCGTAAGCCTGATGCTGATGGCGGTGGGCGGTTTGTTTGAAAAAGACTTGGTGGAGTGGGTTGCGCCCCAAACTTATCAGGCCGCCTCTGGTGCGGGCGCGAAAAACATGCGTGAGCTGATTAGCCAAATGGGCGTCGTCCACGACAGCGTTAAAGACCTGCTGGCCGATCCTGCTTCGGCGATTTTAGAGATTGATCGTAAAGTCGCACAAACCCTTCGCAGTCAAGATTTCCCCACCGAGAACTTCGGTGTGCC
>JAYRHO010000063.1:0-7746 GCA_041907245.1 Saccharospirillaceae bacterium | reverse complement strand
CAGGCCGACTACCGCGAGCTTAAACGTCATGCCGAAGCCCTAGAGAAACAGCTGGAGCGCGTAGCGGGCGTGAAGCGGGTGGATATCGACGCCTTGCCACAGCTGGAAGTGCAGGTGCAGGTCGAGCAAGCCAAGGTCAATGCGCTGGGCATCAGCTTGGCGGAAATCAGCAAGGCCATTCACAGCGCCAGTCAGAATATCCCAGGCGGCTATGTGCAGGCGGGCGAGCGCCGCTTTACCGTGCGCACCAGTGGCGATATTGAATCTTTAGAACAGCTGGAGCACACAGTGGTGCGCGCGCAGGGCAACAGCATCATTTATTTGCGCGATATTGCCCATGTCAGTTTTACCGAGGGCTTGCCCGTTTATAAGGCGCGTTTTAACAACCAAAAAGCGGTGTTTTTATCCGTGGTGCAGCGCCAAGGCACACAGGTGTTTCAGGTGCGCAAAGCGGTGCAAGCCGTGCTGGATGCTTATCAGCCCAAGCTGCCTGAAACCATAGTCATGCCCGTGGTGATGGATCAAGCCGAAAGTGTGGAATATCAGGTTTCTGGCTTTTTAAGCAATTTGAACGAAGGCTTGGTGTTGGTGGCCTTGACGACCTTGTTTGTGCTGGGTTTTAAAGCCTCGATGGTGGTGTTGGCGGCCATTCCTATTTCGATTTTTATTGCCATTGGTTGGTTGGATTTAGCGGGTTTTGGCTTAAACCAAGTGAGTATCATCGGCCTGGTGATTGCGCTGGGGATGCTGGTGGATAACGCCATAGTGGTGATGGAAAACATTGGCCGCCATGTGCGCGAAGGCAAAAGTGGGCGCGAAGCCGCGATTGCAGGCAGCAACCAAGTGGCGCTGTCTATTGTGGCAGGAACCATCACCACCGTACTGGCCTTTATTCCTATGGTGATGATGCAAAACGGCGCAGGGGCTTTTGTGCGCGCTATGCCTGTGACGGTGATTTTTGCGTTGGTGGCTTCCTTGCTGGTGGCAATGACGCTCACACCTTTGCTGTCCACGCGTTTGGGCAAAAGCATCAATGCCGCCCCTTGGCTGCAACGCAAATTGCAAGCTGTGGCAGACGGCTTTTATACGCGCAACCTCAATAAAGCCTTACGCCGCCCCAAAACCACTTTGGGTATTGCGGTGGGCTTGCTGATCGGCAGCTTGGCGCTCTTTCCCTTGATTGGGGTGAGCCTCTTTCCCAAGGCCGAAAAGCCCATGCTGTTCGTCAATATCGATATGCCCGAAGGCGCGGGTTTCGAGCAAACGGATAACATGGCCAAGCTTATCGAAAAACAAGTGCGCTCCTATGACATTGTTGATGGCATCGCCACCAACATTGGCCGAGGCAACCCAAGGGTGTACTACAACACCAGCCCTGCTCGGCAAAAGCCCAGCGTGGCGCAGCTGTTAGTAACGCTCAAAACCCGCGATACCGATGCCACCAAGGACTTTGTGGCCAGCCTGCGTCAAAACTTTAGCCAGATAGCAGGCGCTAAGGTAACGGTGAAAGAGTTTATGCAAGGCCCTGCTATTGTTGCGCCTGTGGAGGTGCGCGTGCTGGGTGATAACTTGCACGACATTCAACAAGCCGCACGCACTGTGGCCGCCATCATGGAAAAAACCCCAGGTTTGATTGCCGTGGAAAACCCGATGGACACCAATAAAGTCGATGTGCGCGTGGACATTAACCGCGACAAAGCCGCGCTGTTAGGGATTCCGCTGGACAGCATTGACCACAGCATTCGCACCGCATTGGTGGGCACGCCTTTGGGCTTGTACCGCGATGAGCTGGGCGATGAGTATCAAATCACGCTGCGCTTGTCCGAGTATATCGAGCCCAAGCTTGCGACCTTCGACGACATCATGCTGCCCACGCCAAAGGGGCAGCTGGTGCCTTTGCTGCAAGTGGCACAGATTATTCCTGAGACGAGCTTGGCGCGCTTTCAGCATTACAGTACCGAACGCATGGCTTCGGTGTTGGCGGACGTAGCTCCTGGTTATGTCACGGCACAGGTGGCCAAAGCCTTAAAGCAAGAGCTGGATGGCACGACCTTCCCAGAAGGCATATCCATTCGCTTTGGTGGCGAAGAAGCAGGGCGAGAGGAAGCCTTTGGCGGTATGGGGATGGCGACCATTGTCGCGGTGTTGGCTATTATGGCGGTGCTGGTGTTGCAATTTAAATCTTTGGCGCAGCCGTTGATTATCTTCACCGCCATTCCCTTTGCGGCTATTGGTTCGTCCTTGGCGTTGCTGCTGACGGGCAACACCTTTAGTTTTGCTGCCTTTGTCGGCATCACTTCGCTGGTGGGCATAGTAGTAAATAACTCCATTATTTTGGTGGACTACGCCAATCAGATGCGCAGTGAGGGTAAAAACGTGCAAGAAGCCATTGCCGCCGCCGCGCATACCCGTTTTATTCCGATATTGCTGACCACAGTCACCACCATAGTGGGCTTAGTGCCGCTTACGTTGTCGGGTTCGAGCATGTGGGCGCCCTTGTGCTGGGTGATAATCGGCGGGCTGACGGTTTCCACCATCATGACTTTGATGGTCGTGCCTGTGCTCTATCAGATGTACACCAAAGAAAGCTAATACTTAGCGGAAATAAAAACGGGCGCACGAGGCGCCCGTTTTTTATGTGGCAAGCGTGGTTTAGTAGAGCACGCGTGCGCGGATAGTGCCTTTGACTTCTTTGGCTTTTTCCAGTGCCAAGCTCGATGAGCCTTTAGGCACATCAATCACCACATAGCCAATGTCTTCAACGGTTTGCAGGAACTGGCCAATAACGTTGATGTTGTTTTCAGCTAAGACCGAGTTGATGGCATTGATGACGCCAGGTACGTTTTGGTGAACGTGCAGAATACGGTGCACTTCGTGGTTGGAAGGCAGCGCCACTTCTGGGAAGTTCACTGAAGAGGTGGTGGTGCCTGTGTCGCTGTATTGACCGAGCTTGCCGCCCACTTCTTTACCGATGTTTTCTTGCGCTTCAGCGGTCGAGCCACCGATGTGTGGGGTCAGGATGACGTTGTCGAACTCACGCAGAGGCGATTGGAACTCTTCGTCGTTGCCGCGAGGCTCAACAGGGAACACGTCCACGGCTGCGCCCAAAATTTTCTTAGAACGCAGGTTGGCGGCCAGAGCGTCGATATCCACCACAGTGCCACGCGCCAAATTCAAGAAGTAAGAGCCTTGCTTCATTTGCGCAAAACGCTCGGCGGTCATCATCATCTTGGTGCTGGGGGTTTCAGGAACGTGCAGAGTGACGACATCGACCATACCCAGCAGCTCTTCCAGCGTGTCTACTTGCTTGGCGTTACCCAAAGGCAGCTTGGCAACTACGTCGTAGAAGTACACTTTCATGCCCAGGTTTTCAGCAATAACAGACAGCTGTGTGCCGATTGAGCCGTAACCAACGATACCCAGTTTTTTGCCACGGATTTCGTTGGAGTTGTCGGCGGATTTAATCCAGCCGCCGCGATGGCAAGAGGCGTTTTTCTCGGGGATGCCGCGCATCATCATAATGATTTCGGCAATGGCCAGCTCGGCCACAGAGCGGGTGTTGGAGTAGGGCGCATTAAACACCGCCACACCGTGTTTGGTGGCGGCTTTTAAGTCTACTTGGTTGGTACCAATGCAGAAGCAGCCAACGGCGATCAGTTTTTCAGCGGCTTCAAAAATATCGGCGGTCAGCTGGGTGCGTGAACGAATGCCAACAAAGTGCGCGTCTTTGATGCGCTCTTTTAACTCATCGGGGTTTAATGCGGTTTTAAGGTATTCGATGTTGGAGTAGCCCGCTGCACGCAGAGTGTCCAGCGCGGACTGATGCACGCCTTCCAATAACAAAAATTTGATTTTGCTTTTATCAAGTGAAGTCTTAGACATTGGATTACCCATAATATAAATGTGGACACTGAAAAGAAGACAAAATGTCTCCGCAAGAAGTGGGCGCTATGCTAGCATAGCCGCCTTCAATTCGTGAGCCTCAATATGAGTTTTCATCACGAAGAATCCTCACCCTTATGTGAAATTTATTCATTCGGAAATACCATGAACGCTTTGAACCAAAACCAATTAGTGGAAAAACTTTCAGCCATAGTGGGTGCAGACAAAGTACGCACCGACGCCGACTCTTTAGCTAATTGGGGTAAGGACTGGACCAAGGTTTGGCCACCTAAACCCAGCGCCATTGTATTTCCTAAAACCACCGAGCAAGTGCGCGATCTCGTCCTTTTGGCCAACGAGCTGGGCTTTAAAATCGTGCCTTCAGGCGGGCGCACAGGCCTAAGCGCTGGCGCGATGGCCACCAACGGCGAAGTGGTGCTGTCTTTTGACTACATGAACCAAATTCAAGACTTCAATGCCGTCGATCGCACCGTAAAATGCGGCGCAGGCGTGATAACCGAGCAGCTGCAAAACTTTGCCGACGAACAAGGGCTGTTTTACCCCGTGGATTTTGCTTCATCAGGATCCAGCCAGCTTGGTGGCAATATCAGCACCAACGCGGGCGGCATCAAGGTTATTAAATGGGGCATGACGCGCGACTGGGTCGCGGGCTTAACCGTGGTAACAGGCAAGGGCGATATTTTGCGCCTGAACAAAGACCTGCTTAAAAACAACACAGGCTACGATATGCGCCAGCTCTTTATTGGCGGCGAGGGTACTTTGGGCTTAATTACCGAAGCCACCATGCGCCTTGCGCGCAAGCCCAGCAATCTAACTGTGCTGGTGCTGGCCATCCCAGAGCTGGATGACGTCATGAAAGTGCTGCATCAGTTTCAAAACAGCATGGAGCTGACGGCCTTTGAATTTTTCTCCGACAAAGCCATGCGCAAAGTGCTGGCGCACCAAAATATCCCTGAGCCTTTTGCAGGCAGCGCCGAGTTTTACGCCTTGGTGGAAATTGAAGCGACCACCGCAGCCGATTTAGAGCTGGCGATGGCGCAGTTTGAAAGCTGCATGGAGCAAGGCTGGGTGGTCGATGGTGTGATCAGTCAAAGCGAAACTCAGGCCGCCAATCTGTGGCGCTTGCGCGAAGGCATCTCCGAAACCATCGCCCAGTGGACGCCCTATAAAAACGATATCTCGGTGGTGGTATCCAAGGTGCCGCCTTTCTTGCGCGATATCGATGCCGTGGTAAACCGTGAATACCCCGACTTTGAAATCATCTGGTTTGGTCATATTGGCGATGGCAACCTGCACTTAAATATCCTCAAGCCCAACGACCTGCCCAAAGAAGAGTTTTTTGCGCGCTGCAACAAGGTTTCGACTTGGGTGATGGAAATCGTGCAGAAGTACGACGGCTCCGTGTCCGCCGAGCACGGTGTCGGCCTGACCAAAAAAGCCTATTTGGGCTACAGTCGCTCCGAAGCTGAAATCGCCTATATGAAAGCCATTAAACAGGTTTTTGATCCCAATAATGTCATTAACCCAGGTAAGTTGATCGACTGATTTACCCCATCTTGCCCAAGCTCTGACACTTCTGGTCAGGGCTGGGCGCAAAATAGGCAATCTGTGCGGCGGCAAGGCTTCGCCCTCTGGCTTGTCAAGCAAGATTATTGTTTAATACAGCCCCTCTAATTCACCCTCTTTTATTGGTAGAACAATGCCATGGCGCTCTATGTTCAGAAGTACGGCGGCACATCGGTAGGCTCGATTGAGCGTATTGAAAACGTCGCCAACAAAGTCAAAGCTTTCCACGATGCGGGTCATCAGATGGTCGTCGTTTTATCGGCGATGAGCGGTGAAACCAATCGTTTAATCGGCCTTGCCAAAGCCATCACCGAAAACCCCGATCCGCGTGAGATGGATGCCCTCGTTTCTACGGGTGAGCAGGTCACAATTGCGCTTTTGGCGATCGCTTTGCAAAAACGCGGCATCAAAGCACGCTCTTTTACGGGCTGGCAGGTCGGCATTAAAACCGACAGCGCCTTTATGAAAGCGCGCATTGAAGACATTAACGCCAAGCCCATGCGCGATGTGCTCAATGATGGCGGTGTGGTGATTGTGGCGGGCTTTCAGGGCATCGACGAAGACAACAACATCACCACTTTAGGCCGTGGCGGCTCCGATACCACAGGTGTGGCTTTGGCGGCCGCGCTTAAAGCCGACGAGTGCCAAATTTATACCGACGTCGATGGCGTCTACACCACCGACCCGCGCGTAGCCCCTGCGGCCAAGCGCCTCGATAAAATTACCTTTGAAGAAATGCTGGAGCTGGCAAGCCAAGGCTCCAAAGTGCTGCAAATTCGCTCTGTTGAGTTTGCTGGCAAATACAAAGTCCCGCTGCGCGTGCTTTCTTCTATGAAAGAAGGCAACGGCACCCTGATTACTCTCGATGAGGATATTTCCGTGGAAAACCCTGTAATTTCTGGTATTGCCTTTAACCGTGATGAAGCCAAACTCACCATCAAAGGTGTGCCTGACGTGCCAGGTGTGGCCTCTAAAATCTTGGGTCCTATCAGTGACGCCAATATCGAAGTCGATATGATTGTGCAAAACGTCTCCGAAGACGGCACCACCGACTTCACCTTTACTGTGAACAAATTGGATCACAAAAAAGCACTGACTATTTTGGAAAAAGTCGCAGGCGAATTGAAAGCGCGCTCTGTCACCAGCAAAGACGACATCTGCAAGGTGTCTTTGGTTGGCGTGGGTATGCGTTCACACGCAGGCGTAGCCAGCAAAATGTTCAAAGTGCTGGCGGATGAAAGCATCAACATTTTGGCCATCACCACCTCTGAAATTAAAATTTCTGTGATCATTGCAGAAAAATACCTCGAGCTGGCCGTACGCGCTCTGCACACTGCATTTGGCTTAGATGCCGAACCGAAACAAGAGTAAAACACTCTGTTTCACTTCCGACTTAGGCATGAACAATGACTGCGATTGCCTAAGTATGGATAATCCGTACATCCCGTTATTGGTCTACACTTGTGCAGTTAGTGGCCAATATCATTGGACAGTAGGAACTTTGATAGCACCCTAGACTAGAACGGACATTTAAGGAGAGCTTATATGCTTATATTAACCCGCCGTGTTGGCGAAACATTGATGGTCGGTGATGAAGTCACTGTTACTGTACTTGGTGTGAAAGGCAACCAAGTGCGTATTGGTGTGAATGCGCCCAAAGAAGTAGCAGTTCATCGTGAAGAAATTTACCAGCGTATTCAGCGTGAGAAAGGCGGTGCATCTGCATCCGATGACAGCTACGGAAACTACTAACTTATTCATTTTGTTGTAATTTTCGCTTTGCATTTTTAAATAACGTGGTATTATGCGCGCCGTGTTGGAGAGATGGCCGAGTGGCTGAAGGCGCACCCCTGCTAAGGGTGTATAGGTTTATACCCTATCGAGGGTTCGAATCCCTCTCTCTCCGCCACGTTTCATACGATGCGCGCTCATAGCTCAGCTGGATAGAGTACTCGGCTACGAACCGAGCGGTCGGAGGTTCGAATCCTCCTGAGCGCGCCAATTTTTCTTCGTATGAACACCCTTACGCGCTCATAGCTCAGCTGGATAGAGTACTCGGCTACGAACCGAGCGGTCGGAGGTTCGAATCCTCCTGAGCGCGCCACTTCTTCAAAAAATCCCATTCTTTCTTAAGCAAAGAATTTTCCCGAAAGCACGTTCGCGCGACGGGGATGAGAGCCTCCTGTTCGACAAATCGTCTGGAACGATTTGGCTCGCGCAAGCGCCCGTAGGGTTTGGCGCAGGAAGCGCCAAAAGCCATCCTCCCTCGCGCCACTT